>NZ_JBILQX010000072.1:0-15898 GCF_044372965.1 Elstera sp.
ATTAATATCCATCATCTTGCCGAAAATAGCGAGATGGAAGCGGTTGGTTCCGTTGGTTTGAATCTCGCGTAAAGACAGCGCCGTTTCGGTAATTTCGTCCGAGAGTTCCCGCACCAAATGAATACGCTGCTTACTAAGATTATTCACTTTACGCTGCAAACGCGGAATAATCACCATTTGTACTGGGTACAGCGCAATCGCGGCAAGCCCGAGAATTGGGTCTTGCAAGCACATGAAGGTCAAAATAACCAGCAGCGTGCCGCCTTGAAATGCAGGCACCGCGAAGCTATCGCCGATGAAACCGCCCAAAGGTTCGACTTCCGCCGTGATCATCGGAACCAATTGGCCCGGCGGGGTTTTGCGGAAATGGTGATTGGGGAAGCGTAAAATCCGCTCGTACAGCGCAAAGCGCAGCCGCCGGTTCATCCGCTCGCCAACGCGCCCTTTATAGACGTTCAGAAAATACTTGAACGCGCCGTTGATGAGAACCAAGGCCAAGTAACTGAAGCAGAGAAGGAGCAAATGCTCCATCTGACCCAACTCAAACCCCTGAACGGCCAACGGCCAAGTTTTACCCTGGATCGACTCGTTAACGATCATCTTCGGCAAATCGAGCGAATAATACAGAAAAGGAAAAGAAATGAGCGTCCAAACAACAACTGCAATCTGCTGCTTCAGACTATAACGACAGATAAATCGGAAGAGGGTTTTTTCCATCGAGGCATCGCGGCAGCTAAATTTGGCCCGCACTATAGCGCACTGCACCCAAGACGCGCCTTTAAAATCATCACGCCCCCGGATTTGTCTCGCCCCCTCGCCAGCCGCCAGGGGTTCGGGTAAGCTCCCGCCATGCTCTTGGGAAATGATCGATCATGCTGAACCCGCCTGCCGCCGCCCCGCTTCTCAGTCTGCGCGATGTCGCGGTGACGTTTGCGCTCCCAGGCGGGCCGGTGGAAGCGGTGAAGGGGGTGAGTTTCGACGTTATGCCCGGCTCCACCGTGGCGCTCGTCGGCGAGTCCGGTTCCGGTAAATCGGTGTTGGCGCAGGCCATTTTGGGGATTTTGCCCAAGACGGCGCGCATCAGTCGCGGGCAAATTCTGCTGAACCGGGGCGGCGAAACCCTCGACCTCGCCACGCTCAATACCGATAGCCCGGCCTTTCGCGCGGTGCGCGGGCGCGATGTTGCCATCATTTTTCAAGAACCGATGACGGCGCTCTCGCCGCTACACACCATCGGCAATCAGATTCTCGAAGCCCTGCATTTGCACCGTACGGTCGATAGTGCCACGGGCGAAGATTTGGCGCGCGAGATGCTGCGCCTCGTCGGCTTTAAAGACCCGGCGAGCGCGCTCAGCGCCTATACCTTCGAGCTTTCCGGCGGTTTACGTCAGCGCGCGATGATCGCCATGGCGCTGATCTGCCGCCCCGCCCTCTTGATCGCCGACGAGCCGACGACCGCCCTGGACGTCACCCTGCAAGCGCAAATCTTGAAGCTCCTGGCCGATCTTCAGCAGGAACTGCAGATGGCGGTGCTGATGATCACCCACGATCTCGGGGTGGTCGCCAATATCGCCCAAGAAACCGTGGTAATGTACCACGGCAAAGTGATGGAAAGTGGCCCGACGGCGGCCCTCTTCGAAACCCCCAGCCACCCTTATTTGCGCGCGCTTTTGGCAGCAACGCCGGAACCGGGGCGCGACCGCACCATTCCGCTGAAGCCGATCCGCGATTACCCGCGCGCCCTGCCCCCGAGCCTCACGCGCAAGCCGGTCGTCGTCACCGCCAACACACCGATTCTCAGCGTCGAGCACGTCTCGAAAAGTTTCACGGCGCGCGGCGGCCTGTTCGGCTTCACGAAATCGAAACCCTATGTGGCGGTTGATGACGTATCCCTCACCGTCCGGCGCGGTGAATGCTTAGGGCTGGTGGGGGAGAGCGGCTGCGGCAAAACCACCCTATCGCGCCTGATTCTGAACGCGATGACGCCCGACGCGGGCAAGATCACTTTCTATGATGGCGACCGCCCGATGGACGTGAACCATCTCAGCGACGCCGATCAGAAAATCTTCCGGCGCAAGGCCCAGTTCATTTTCCAAGACCCGTTCGGCTCCTTGAACCCGCGCATGACCGTGGCGGATTTGATCGCCGAACCCTTGGTGATCCACAACATCGGTAGTGCCGACGAACAGCGCACGCGCGTCGATGAACTCTTAGGGCTGGTCGGGCTCAACCCCACGCACCGCCACCGCTACCCCCATAGCTTTTCCGGCGGGCAGCGCCAGCGCATCGGCATCGCCCGCGCCCTCGCCCTGCACCCGGACTTCATCATTTGCGACGAGCCGGTCTCGGCGCTCGACGTATCGATCCAGGCGCAAATCCTGAATCTCTTGAAAGAGTTGAAGCAGGAGCTGGGCCTCACCTACCTCTTCATCAGCCATAATCTTGCGGTGGTTGATTATCTCGCGGACCGGGTCGCGGTCATGTGCGCCGGACGGATCGTGGAGTTTGCCGAGCGCGCCCAGCTTTTCAGCGACCCGCAGCATCCCTATACGCAAGCGCTGCTGGCGGCGGTGCCCGTGCCCGACCTCGCCCATCCGCTCGATTTTGGCAAGCTGATGGAAGGCCGGGCCTCCAACCCCGCCGCCTGGCCCGCGCCCTACCGCATCGAAGGCGATACCCGCCCCGGCCTGATCGAAGTGGCCCCCGGCCACCTCGTCCGCGCGGCGGCGTAAGGGGAATGACAATGCGCCGCCTTCTCCTCACGCTGCTGGCCCTTGCGGCTCCCCTCCCCGCGCTCGCCGTCGAGCCGGTCGAAATACCGTTCTTTGCCGCCGAGGTTGCCGCCGGGAAGCTGCCGCCGATTGGCGCTCGCCTGCCGTCTGAGCCCAGCCTTGCAGTCTTCCCCCCCGGCACCGAAATCGGGCGTCCCGGTGGCGAATGGCGTTGGATTGGCGGCGGCGCGCGCGACGTGCGCCAGATGGTGGTGTTCGGCAATGCCCGCCTCGTCGCCTATGACGAAAACTACCAGCTTCAACCCGATCTTCTGGCCGGGCTGGAGGTCGCGGAAGATCGGGTGTTCACGCTGCATTTGCGCGCGGGCCACCGCTGGTCGGACGGCACGCCGTTTACGTCCGAGGATTTCCGCTACTTTTGGGACGATGTGATCCGCAACAAGGAACTCTCCCCCACCGGTCCGCCGCCGTCGCTGTTGGTTGACGGGAAAGCGCCCGAGGTGAGTTTCCCCGACGCGCTCACGGTGCGCTACGCCTGGCCGGCGGCGAATCCGAAGTTTCTGCACGAATTGGCTGGCCCCGCCCCGCTGTTCCTCTACCGTCCGGCCCATTATCTCAAGCAATTCCACAAAAATTACGCCGATCCCGAGGCGCTGAAAGCGGCGGTTGCCAAAGCCAAAGCGCGCAATTGGGCGCAGCTTCATAATCGGCTGGATAATCAATACCGCAACGATAACCCGGATTTGCCGACGCTCGACCCGTGGGTCTTAAAAACCAAACCGCCCGCCGAACAGTTTACCTTCGTGCGCAATCCCTATTATCACCGGATCGACGCGAAGGGCCAGCAACTGCCCTATATCGACCGGGTGTTGATGCAGGTGGCGGAACCCAAGCTGATCCCGGCAAAGGTCGGCGCGGGCGAGGCCGATTTGCAGGCGCGCTATCTGGGGTTCTCCGATTACAGCTTTCTGCGCGGGGCCGCTAAGGAGAAGGGGGCGACCGTTACCCTGTGGCGCACCGGGCGCGGGGCGCATCTGGCGCTGTTCCCCAATCTGACCGTGGCCGATCCGGTTTGGCGCGGATTGATGCGCGATGTGCGCTTTCGCCGAGCGCTGTCGCTTGGCATTAACCGGCGCGAAATCAATCAGGTCGTTTATTTCGGCCTCGCGCGCGAGGGTAATAATAGCGTTCAGAAAGCAAGCCCGCTGTACCGCGATTCAACCCGCCTCACCTGGGCCAGCTATGCGCCGCAGCAAGCCAATAAGCTGCTGGACGAACTTGGGCTCGTCCGCGATGCGGCCAGCAGTCTGCGCCGCCTGCCCGATGGCCGCCCAATGACCATCGTCGTCGAATCCGGCGGCGAGAGCCCCGATCAAGCCGACGTGATGCAGTTGGTACGCGATGCCTGGGCAGAAATCGGTATCAAGGCGCTGACCAAGAATTTCCAGGCCGATGTGTTCCGCAATCGGCTATTCGCCGGGGAAACCGTCATCAGCATCGCCGCAGGTGCCGAAAATGGCCTTGCCCACGCCGATCATTCCCCTGCCGAATGGGCCCCGACTCAGCAGATTCATGGCTCTTGGTCGCAGTGGGGGAATTTCTACGAATCCTCCGGCAAGGCGGGCCAGGCCATCGATATGGCCGAGGGGCGGGAGTTGATGCGGCTCTTTGAGAGTTGGCGAACCGCCCAAACCGAAAGCGCGCGCCGCGCGGCCTGGCACGAGATGCTTGAGTATCACGCGGAACAGCAGTTCGTGATCGGGCTGATTTCAGACGTGCCGCAGCCGGTTTATGCGCGCAAAAGCCTGCGCAATCTGCCCGCCGAGGGCATGTATAATTGGGAGCCGGGCGGCCATCTTGGGCTGTATCGCCCGGACCGACTATGGTTCGAGGATGGGCAGAGATGAGGCAAGCATGCTGAATTACCTTATTCGCCGCCTATTGGTGATGATCCCAACGCTGCTGGTGATCAGCCTCATCACCTTCATCCTCATTCAACTGCCGCCGGGCGATTACCTCACCACCTATATTGCCGAGTTGCAAAGCCAGGGCGAGGCGGTGGACCCGGCGAAAATCCAGTTTCTGCGTGACCAATATGGGCTCGATAAACCCCTGTGGGAGCAATATCTGGTGTGGCTCTGGGGCATGCTCCACGGCGATTTCGGCTGGTCGTTCGAATATCAACTGCCCGTCAGCGAGGTCATCGGCGACCGGCTGCTGCTGTCGATCATTCTGTCGTTCAGCACGATTCTCTTCACCTGGATCGTCGCGTTTCCCATCGGCGTTTACTCCGCCGTGCGCCGGTATAGCGCGGGCGATCATATTCTCACGATCATCGGCTTTCTCGGCATCGCCACGCCGAATTTTCTGCTGGCCCTCGTGCTGCTGTACCTCAGCAACCGCTGGTTCGGCATTTCGATTGGCGGGCTGATGGACCCGATCTATCTGGATCAACCCTGGTCGGGCGCGAAGTTTATCTCGGTCGTGCAGCATTTGATCGTGCCGACGCTGGTGATCGGGCTTGCCGGGACGGCGGGGATGATCCGGCGCTTACGCGCCAATCTGCTCGACGAACTCCATAAACCCTATGTGACCACAGCGCGGGCCAAGGGCCTGCCCGCGCGCCGGGTGCTGCTGAAATATCCGCTGCGCATGGCACTAAACCCCTTCATCGCCGATATCGGTAATCTGCTGCCGCAAATGATCTCCGGCGCGACCATCGTGTCGGTGGTTATGTCGCTGCCCACCACGGGGCCGATGCTGCTGGCGGCCCTGCAAAGCCAGGATATGTATTTGGCCGGAAGCTTCTTGTTTTTCCTGGCGCTGCTGACCGTCGTCGGCGTGCTGGTATCGGATATTGCTTTGGCCGCGCTCGATCCGCGCATTCGCCTCGGCGGGCCAGGGGGCGCATGATGCAGCATTATGTGAACCCTGAGCCGTTCGATCCCTACGCCATCGATAAAATCACCCCGGCGCAGGAGCGGATCTATCAGGCGAAACCCCTGCAACTGATGATCTGGCGGTTTCGGCGGCATAAGCTCGCCATGATCAGCCTTGTCTTCCTGGCCTTTGCCTATGCGACCACGCTCGTCACCGAGATGCTCGCCCCCTATGGCCTCACGACCCGCAACATCGACCATATCCTAGCGCCGCCCCAGGGCATTCACCTGTTCCACGAAGGGCGCTTCGTCGGGCCGTTTACCTATGGGTTCGACTATCGGCTCGACATGGACAATCTCATCCGCGTCTACACGCCGAACCGGGACCGGGTGCAGCCCCTGCGCTTCTTTTGCCGGGGCGATTCCTACCGCTTCTGGGGGATGATCGAGGGTTCCTTCCATTTCGTTTGCCCGCCAGAGGGCGGCACGCTGTTCTTGCTCGGCACCGACCGGCTGGGGCGGGATATTCTGTCGCGCATTCTCTACGGCGCGCGGATTTCGCTCACCGTGGGCCTGATTGGCATCAGCATCAGCCTGTTTCTCGGGCTGCTGCTCGGCGGGATTGCGGGCTATTACGGCGGCAAGGTCGATTCCCTCATCCAGCGCATTATCGAAATGCTGCGCAGCTTCCCAGAACTGCCGCTCTGGATGACCCTTTCCGCCGCGCTACCGGTCGATTGGAGCCCGGTGGTTATCTATTTCGGCATTACCGTGATCCTGGGGTTGCTCGATTGGACCGGACTTGCCCGCGCCGTGCGCTCCAAACTGCTGGCCCTGCGGGAGGAAGATTTCTGCACGGCAGCGGAATTGATGGGCGCAAAACCCTCGCGGGTGATTCGCCGCCATCTTTTGCCCAATTTTCTCAGCCACATCATCGCCTCAGCAACCCTATCAATTCCGGGGATGATTCTGGGGGAGACCGCCCTAAGCTTCTTAGGGCTGGGGTTGCGCGCCCCGATTACCAGTTGGGGGGTTTTGTTGGCGGAGGCGCAGAATATCAATGCGGTCGTTCTCTATCCCTGGCTGCTGTTTCCGGTGGTGCCCGTGATCCTGGTCGTCTTGGCGTTCAACTTCCTTGGCGATGGGCTTCGGGATGCGGCTGATCCGTATAATTAACATTCTCCTGCGCCGCCTGAGCGCCACGCTCAGCGGACGCTTGCCGATCACCTGGCTCTTGGCCCTGGGGTTTACCGGGCTGATGACGCTCGCCGTTGGTACGGTCTTCTACGTCGGGGCCGAAGAAACCCGGCGCCTCACCTTCGAACTGCTCGCCGAACGCGGCGGTCAGGCTTTGGCCCAGGTGGTGCGCTCGGTCGATGGCATTCTGAACCCCGTCCGCCGCCAATTGGCGATGATGACCGAGGCGGCGGCGGAAGGCCGGGTGGATTTACGCGACCGCGACCAGATAACCGGCTTGCTGGTAGGAAGCCTCTCGGCCACGCCGCAGATCGTCGGCGTCGGCTATGTCACCGCCTCGGGCGTCGCCTACCGGGCCACGCGGGGCGAGCGGGATTTGAAGCGCATCGTTTTGCCAGGGGGCGATGCCATTCGGCGGCAGTTGCAAACGCTGGCCAAAAGCCGCGAGCCGGAATGGTTGCCGCCGGTTTGGAGCACGGTTCTCCAACAGACCGTCGTCACCCTGCGCGTGCCGGTGTTCGATGAGAATAATGTGTTTCTCGGCGTCATCGAAGCGGCGGTAGGCGTCGGCGAAGTTTCGCGCAGCTTGGCACAAAGCTCGAACCTGAACCAGCAAACTGCCGTTATTCTCTATGACCGCGATTGGGTGTTAGCCCACCCCAATCTTGCCAAGATGGAAATGACCGGATCAGATTCGCGCCCCTTACCCCGGTTGGAGGAAGTCGGCGATCCGGTGCTGGCGGGAATCTGGGGCAAAGGCAAAGTGCCGCGTGGGGCTTTTCCGGTTCTGCTGCGCCAGTTCGACCAAGAAGCGACGCTGCTGAATGTGGAGGTTGGCCGGGAAGACTATGTTTTCCTGTACCGGGAGATCACCCGATATGGTGATAAGCCCTGGATTCTTGGCTTCTATGTGAAGGACGAAGTGGTCCAAGAAGCCTTCGGCAGCTTGCAAATGGTCGTGATGATCGGGGCCTTGGTGCTGGTAGGATCCATCGGTCTGTCGCTGGTGCTCGCGCGCGTCATCCGCCGCCCGATCAAGGATTTTGCTCAGGCCAGCGAGGCCGTGGAAGCGGGGGACTTCGACGCCGTCCCACCCTTGCGCCGCAGCCCCGTACGGGAGTTCGACGAAGGGGCGCGGTCTTTCAATCGCATGGTGGAAGGGCTGCGGGAGCGCCAGAAAATTCGCGATCTCTTCGGTCGGTTCGTGCCCGCCAATGTCGCCGCCCGCCTGCTGCACGACCCGAGCCGCCTGACGCTCGAAGGGGTGCGCCGCGAAGTCAGCGTACTGTTCACCGATATTTACGGCTTCACCGCGCTGTCGGAAAGCTACCCGCCGGAACAAATTATCCCGCTGTTGAACCGGTACTTGGGCATTGTCTGCGAGATTATTGCGGAGGAAGGCGGCATCGTCGTCGATTTTATCGGCGATGCCGTGTTCGCCCTGTTCGGCGCGCCGGAATTTATGGCCGATCACCCCCTCTGTGCGCTGCGCGCCGCCCGCCGGATTGAAGCCGCCACAACCGAGTTTGCCGAAACCGTACGCCGCAAGGGCATTCCTTTCGGCTACACCCGCCTGGGGCTTAATGCGGGCACCGTCACCGTGGGGAATTTCGGCGCGGCGGACCGGCTGAAATATGGCGCGGCGGGCGACGCGGTGAATACCGCCGCCCGCATCGAAACCGCCAATAAGGCGCTCGGCACCCGGCTGCTCGCGGGCAATCGCATCATCGAGTTGACCGGCGATACCGACTGCCGCCCGGTCGGGCGGGTCGCTTTGCGCGGACGCAGCGAGCCGGTGGACCTGTGGGAAATCCTCCCCAAAGGCAGCGGGCAGGACCCGTGGGTTCTCGCCTATCGTGAGGCCTATGAATCCCTCATGCGCGGTGAGGGCGAGGCAAGAGAAACTTTGCGTATTCTCGCCGAAGATCGGCCCGAAGATCAGGTTATTGGGTGGCTTTTGGACGCAAGCGAAGTTTCGGCCATGCCAGTTCTCTACCTAGAGAATGATTAAACTAACGCAGAATTTTGGAACCAATTCGCTCTCATTGTTCTTTTCTCTACGGCACGGCCTCTTCGTGCTGAAAAAAATGGAGAAAACCATGAAGAATATTTTCCTCACTGCTGCAATCATCTCGATCACCTCCACGTTCGCCTTCGCGCAGCAAACGACACAACCGGCGCAAAGCCAGACGCAGGGGCCGGTCGGCTCGGCCAGCAGCTTTACCGAAATGCGGGCACAGGATCAGCTCGCGACCGTTGGGTATACCAATATCAGCGCGCTAACCCTCGATGCGGGTAAGGTATGGCGGGGAACGGCGACCAAGAACGGTAAGGTTGTGAAGGTTGGTGTCGATGGCCTGGGCAAAATCATCGATTAGGAAGGCAGACAGTTTCACCAGTCCCGATGAAACCCCGCCCGCCGCTGTGCCCAACCCATCCCGGTTAACGCGGATGAAACTCTTCTAGGGTTTCCCGCGTGTCGCGCAAGGTGAGTGTGCTTCCCCTAACAGGGGAGCACACTAGCGCGCCAGATAAAGCTGCCAGTTGGTCCCCTTGCCCAGCGTCGTCAAACGGCAATGGTCGAGCAGGGTCCAGTCCAGCCCGGTCAGCGCGCCGTGAACCTGATCGAGAATGCGCCGTGCACCGCCGGTTTCCTTAGCGTAGAGCGAGACGATCATCACGCCGTTCGGGGTGAGGGCTTTGCGGTAGCGCGCCATTTCGGCCACCGGATCGGCGGTGAAGAACAGCACTTCGTTGAACAGGATCGCGTCGAATTTGCCCTCGGGCTCATAAGTCGCCAAATCGGCGCAGCGGGTAACGCCGCCGGGGGGGAGCCCTTCGAATCGGTCGAGGGCGGCTTGCGACAGATCGACGCCGACATAGCCCGACAGCAGCGACGGATGCACATACTGCATCAACACCCCATCACCGCAACCAATATCGAGCAGCCGGAACGGGCGCGGGGCCTGCATCAGATAGGCGGCAACCGCCCCATATCGCGGCGCTTCCCGCAGTTTATGCAGAAAATTCCACCGACCATCCTGATACTCTTGGTCCCAGCGCTGCGCTTCACTCATGCTTCTCCGTCTCCTAAAACTTTGGCGGCGGAGCTTATCACGCCGCCCCCCCGGAGCAAGCCTTAGGAGCAAGCCCCATGGGCAAGGCTTGACGGCGGCGGACGGGGTTGCGACAACAGCCCATGTCTCGTCTCGATAGCTTCATCAATCGCATGGTTGCGCAACGCGCCTGCCTGAATTTCATCGCCCCCCACCTGGGCGGCCCGGGGCTGACCGAGCCCGTGCTGGAACTCGGCCTTGGCAATGGCCGTACCTACGATCATCTGCGCGAACTTTTCCCGAGCGCGCCGATTTTCGTCTTCGACCGGGCGATGCGGGCCAACCCAAAAAGCGCCCCGCCGGAGGCGATGATGATCTTGGGCGACGTGCGCGAAACCCTCCCGGCCATCCGCCCGCGCCTTGGGGCCGGGGCACGGCTCATCCATAGCGATATCGGCGACGGCAGCCGCGACACGACCGAACCCTTGGTCCGCGCGCTCGAACAGGCGTTACCGCCGCTCTTGGCGGATGGGGCCTACATTATCGCCGATCAAAAAATGAGCGTGCCCACCTGGCATCCGCTGCCCTTGCCCGACGGGGTGGCCGAGGGACGCTATTATATTTGGCAATATCGGGCCTAAATGCCCTACTCCCGGTGATACGGGTGCCCGGCCAAAATCGAATGCGCCCGGTAAACCTGCTCGGCTAGCATCACCCGCACCAGCATATGGGGCCAGGTCAGCGGGCTGAGGCTGAGTTTAAAATCGGCGCGGCTGAGCAGCGCCGCATCGTGCCCATCGGCCCCGCCGATGGCAAAGGCGAGATCGGCGACGCCGCTATCGCGCCAGCGCCCGATTTGCTCGGCGAAGGCTTGGCTGGAGAGGCTCTTGCCGTGCTCGTCGAGCGCCACCAGGGTTGCGCCTTTCGGCAGCGCCTCTAGCAGCAACTGCCCTTCACGGGCTTTCAACTCGGCGGCGGGAAGGGCTTTGCGCTCTTCGACTTCGACGAGGGACAGCGCCGGACGCAGCCGATTGCCATACTCGGCCACCAAGGACTTGATGGCCGCCTCCTTACAGCGCCCGACCGCGAGCAGATGAACGCGCATCGGAAAAGGGTTAGAAGCGCGGGCTTTCGCCGGCCTCTTCGTCCCAATCTTCCTCGGCTTCGGCGTCGGTGAGGCTATCGCTATCGACCGAATAGCCTTTGACCAGTACTTCCGGCGGCAGCTCCACGCCCCACATTTTTTCGAGATTGTAGAAGCTGCGCACTTCCGGGCGGAAGAGGTGGACGATGATGTCTTTGGCATCGACCAGCACCCAATCGGCGCGCGGCATACCTTCGATGGTAATGCCCTTGGCCCCGGCTTCCTTCAGCTTTTCCGCCAGATTCATGGTAAGCGCCGCCACTTGCCGGTTGGAGCGGCCCGAGGCGATAATCATGTAATCGGCGATGCTGGTTTTGCCGATGAGCGGAATCACGACAATGCCTTCCGCCTTGCCGTCGTCCAGCGAGGTTTTGGCCACTTCCACCAACTGCTCAACAAGCGCGGTGCTTTTAGTGGAAACTGGTTCATTCGTCGAAGTGGGCGGCGTCGTATCGTTGGGGGCGGAAATGGGAGAACCCTCCGGTTAGTCTTGAAGAAGTCTTACATCGGTCTTCGCCGCCGCACGAATTGCGGTGGCCGAGGCCGGGTGTAAACGGGTACGCAAAAAGACCCAAGCAGGCCGTTTATGCCGCGCGAGGGATCGACAGGCCCCATCCGGCAAGCGCGCCGCGCGAAAGCGCAGCGCTGCCCGCCCGTGAAGAGCTTTGCCAGAATAAGGCGCGCGGGCGAAAACCGCAACCGCCGCTCGGTCATACAAGCTCTGCCAGGCGCGCCAGCGGGCGATTTGCCCAAGATTATCGGCCCCCATCAGCCACACGAAGCGCTGCCCCGGAAACAGAAGCGTCAGCCGCCGCAGGGTTTCCGCGCTATAAACCGTGCCAAGATCGCTTTCGATCGCCGTCACCACCATGTGCGGGTGGCGCGCCGTGCTCACCGCCGAAGCCACCCGCTCGGGCAGCGACGCCATCTCTGCCACCGATTTCAGCGGGTTCTGCGGCGAGACCAGCCACCAAACCCAATCCAGCCCCAAGCGCCGCAAAGCTTCCAGCGCGATATGCCGATGACCGTCATGGGCCGGATTGAACGATCCGCCCAGCAGCCCGATCACCTGTCCCTGCCCGCGCCGAAACCGCCGCAGCGCGCGTAACGCGGCCTTATCCGGCGCGAACTGTGCCATTGCCCCGCACGAGATACTTAATCGAGGTCAAATGCTGCGCCCCCACCGGGCCGCGCGCGTGCAGCTTGCCCGTGGAAATGCCAATCTCCGCGCCAAAGCCGAACTCGCCGCCATCGGCAAACTGGGTGGAGGCGTTATGCAGCACGATGGCGCTATCGACCCCAGCGAGAAATGCCGCCGCCGCCCGCGCGTCTTCGGTCAGAATCGCTTCGGTGTGGTGCGAGCCATAGCGGTTGATATGCTCAATCGCCGCGTCAACGCCCGAAACGACCTTCGCCGACACGATGGCTTCCAGATATTCGGTGCCCCAATCCGCCTCGGTCGCGGGCTCAATGCGCGGATCAAGGGCTTCCAGCGCGGCATCGGCGCGCACGACGCACCCGGCGTCGAGTAGATCTTTCAGAATCGGCGCGGCGTGGCTTTGCACAATGGCCGCATCGAACAGCAGGCTTTCCGTTGCCCCGCAGACGCCCGTGCGCCGCAGCTTGGCGTTCAGCACGACGCGCCGGGCTTTGTCGAGATCGGCAGCACTGTGGATATAGGTGTGGCAATTGCCATCCAAATGCTTCAGCACCGGCACGCGCGAGTCGGCGGCGACGCGAGCGATAAGGGATTTGCCGCCGCGCGGAATGACCACGTCCAGCGTGTCGGTCATCGTCAGCAGGAGCCCGACCGCCGCCCGGTCCGGCGTTGGCACGGCCTGAACGCAATCTTCGGGCAGTCCCGCCGCCGTCAGCCCGGCGCGCAAGGCGGTGAGAATCGCGCCCGAGGAGGCAAAACTATCGGAGCCGCCGCGCAGAATAACCGCATTGCCAGATTTCACGCACAGCGCGCCCGCATCCGCCGTTACATTCGGGCGGGATTCGTAAATGATGCCGATAACGCCCAGCGGCACGCGGATTTTTTGAAAATGCAGCCCGTTCGGCTGATGCCACTCTTCCAGCACCGCGCCCAGGGGATCGGGCAGCGCCGCAATCTCGTCGAGCCCCTTCGCCACGCCCTCAAGCCGTTCCGGCGTGAGCTTCAGCCGGTCGCGCAGGGAGGGCGACAGCTCGGTCGCCCGGGCCATGTCGCTGTCATTCGCCGCCAAAATCACCGGAGCCGCCGCGCGCAAAGCTGCCGCCATGGCCGTCACCGCTGCCGCGCGCTGCGCGCCGCTGGTCTGCGACAGAAGCGCCGACGCCGCTTTCGCCCGTGCGCCAAGGTCCGCCATTTGGGTTGCGAGATCAGGTAAGTCCATGCGGCACCTCCCCCTGGGGTTCCATCACCAAATCATCGCGGTGAATCATCTCATCGCGCCCCCGATAACCGAGCAGCGCTTCAATGTCGCCACTGCGCCGCCCGGCAATCCGGGTCGCATCGGCGCTATCATAGGCAATCAGCCCGCGCGCCAGCGTAACGCCATCCGGCCCCTGCACCACAACGAGATCGCCGCGCTCGAAACTGCCGCTGATCTGACGGACCCCGGCGGGCAGCAGGCTTTTCCCCGCCCGCAGCGCCCCAACCGCCCCGGCATCGACCGTCAGAACCCCCACCGGCTTCACGGAAGCCGCTATCCAGCGCTTGCGCGCCGTCAAAGGTTCGGCTTGCGGCAGAAACCAAGTACAGCGCGCGCCGTTGAGCAGAGCTTCGAGCGGGTTCAGCGTCTTGCCCAAGGCAATCGCCATCCGCGCCCCGGCTGAGAGCGCAACCCGCGCGGCTTGCAACTTCGTCACCATGCCGCCGGAGGAGAACCCCGGCAGGGCCTCCCCGGCCATGCCCATAATGTCGGGGGTCAGCGCCCGCACTTCCGGCAGATGCTTGGCGTCGGCGTTCACGCGCGGATCGGCAGTATACAGCCCATCAATATCCGACAGCAGGACCAGCGTATCGGCGCTCGCCATTTGCGCGACGCGCGCCGCCAGCCGGTCATTATCGCCAAAGCGGATTTCCGCTGTGGTGATCGTGTCGTTCTCGTTGATGATCGGCACCGCACCCAGGGCGAGCAGCGCGTTCAAGGTGGCCCGACCGTTCAAATGACGGCGGCGCTCTTCGGTATCTTCAAGGGTCAGCAGTACCTGGGCCGCCGTGAGCCCGTGCCGGGCGAGCGCTTCTTGATAGGCGTGCGCCAAGCGGATTTGTCCGGTCGCCGCCGCTGCTTGCTTTTCTTCGAGCAGCAGCGCCTTGCCAAGCAATCCCAGCGAGCCACGCCCCAGCGCCACCGCGCCGGAGGTGACGATCATCACCTGCATGCCGCGCGCCCGTAAGGCTGCCACGTCATCGGCCAGCGCATTCAGCCAGTCGCGCCGCAACGCGCCCGTTTCGCCCTCCACCAACAGGGCCGACCCAATTTTCACCACCAGCCGCCGCGCGGTGGCGAGGGATTGCGTTTCAACGGGGGCGAGGGCAGTCATCGGGCGCGGCTCAGGGCTGATAGGGAATATGTTCGGAGGCCGCTTTTTCGTCTTCCTTCGCCCGGTCGATCACCCCATAGAGGCGGCGGCACAAATCGAGCACCCCGCGCCCGGTAACGCCGGAGAGCAGATGAATATCCTCAGGGTCTTGCCCGCTGATTTCGGCCAAAGCCGCGCGCTTTTCCTCAATTTCCTCATCGAGCAGCGCATCGGTTTTATTGAGGCCGATGATTTCCGGCTTGTCGGTCAGCCCGCCGCCGTAATCTTCCAGTTCCTGGCGCACCACGGCGTAATTTTCCGCCACGTCTTCGGCCGTGCCATCGATGAGATGCAGAATAACGCGCGTCCGCTCCACATGCCCCAAAAAGCGGTGCCCAAGGCCAACGCCGTCGCTTGCCCCTTCGATCAGGCCCGGCAAATCGGCGAGCACGAATTCCTTTTCATCGACGCCGACAACGCCAAGCTGCGGCTTTAGCGTCGTAAACGGATAATCGGCGATCTTCGGGCGCGCGGCGGAGGAGGCCGCGAGAAACGTGCTCTTGCCCGCGTTCGGCATTCCAACGAGGCCCGCATCGGCAATCAGCTTCAGGCGCAACCAAACCCACATTTCAACGCCGGGCCAGCCGGGGGAGGATTGGCGCGGGGCGCGGTTCGTCGAGGATTTGAAATGATCATTGCCAAAGCCGCCGTCGCCGCCGCGCGCCAGCAGCACCCGCTGCCCCGGCTCGGTCAGATCGTGCAACACGGTTTCGTTGAACTCATCCATGATTTGCGTGCCGATAGGCACTTTCATGGTCACGCTGCGCCCGCCGGGGCCGGAGCGGAGCCGCCCCATGCCGGGAATGCCGTTTTGCGCTTTGAAATGCTGCTGGTAACGGTAATCGATCAGCGTGTTGAGGTTGGCCACCGCCTCCACCCACACATCGCCGCCGCGTCCGCCGTCGCCGCCGTCCGGGCCGCCGTATTCAATGAATTTCTCGCGCCGAAAACTCACACAGCCCGCCCCACCGTCGCCGCTGCGCACGTAAATCTTGGCTTGATCGAGAAACTTCATCGTCAGGGTATCCTAGGAGCCGATATCGCTGCCCCAAAACGTGAAAGGGGGAATGGCAGACCATTCCCCCTTTAACCTCTATATCTCACCGCGCGGCAGGCCGGGGGAGAGAAAGGCCGAAACGCGCGTCGTGTTAGGCTGCCAGCGGCAGCGCTTCCACTTCCGGCTGTTCGATAAACACGGTGGTGCCGAGCGAATTCTTGTGGAACCGCACGATGCCTTCGACCAGCGCGAACAAGGTGTGATCCTTGCCGATGCCGACATGCTTGCCGGGCTTATACTTGGTGCCGCGCTGACGAATGATG
>NZ_JBILQX010000265.1:0-3581 GCF_044372965.1 Elstera sp.
GGCCGACTGTGTGCGAACTGGAGGGGCCAAGACCGATCTTAAAGAGATCGAACAGACTAACGCTCATTCTGCACCGGTAGCGGAAGGGGTGGGGAGGGGCGCGGCTGGGCGTCCCGAGAGGGCGGCGGCCAAACTCTTGGAAATGACGCTTTCGCAGTGGGTGGCCAGCGCTTTGCGGCTGCCCAATTGCTTTAGCGTTACCGGCGGATGGAAGGTAACGGCAATGGTGATTTTACCCAAACCGGCGAGACGCAGCAGGTGCCCGCCCATTTCCATATCGCCATACCAGGCGAGGAAAGGGCGTAAGGCCCGGCCCATGGGAATGCCGTTGATCATCGTATAAGCGATGGAGACCGGCTGCACGACCAACGGCCCGTGCCCGGTTTCAATCGCTGCGACGCTGAACAGTGCGCTTTTGAAGGGCAACACGCGGTTGCCGTCGCTGCTGGTGCCTTCGGGGAAGAGAATAAGATTATCGCCCGCGTGCAACCGGCTCGAAATATCGTCGCGCTGGGTATGGGTGGAGCCGCGCTTACGATCAACGAAGACCGTGCGCTGAAGCTTGGCGAGCCAACCAAATAACGGCCAGGTGCCTACTTCCGACTTCGCGACAAAACTGCCGGGGATCAGCGCGCCCAGCAAGCTGATATCGATATAACCGCCGTGATTAGCGATAAATAGCGTTGGGTGCAGGGTCGAGCGTTCGCCCCATTGTTCAATCTGAACGCCCAAGAGCCGCAGGCAACGGCGATGATACCAAACCGGAAAGCGCGTGCGGAACGAGGTGCCCAAGGCAATGGCGACAATCTGCACCGGCATGCACAGAAAGGTGAAGACGAGGTAGACGATCAGCCGGGATACGGCGAGAGGAAACGAGCCAATGCCCGCCATAATGCCGCTCATCGTCCCGCCCCGATGCTCATGGAATTTTAAGCAACCCCGGCGATTTCGTCGCCCGCCGCGTCGGTTGGGCCCGTTCCCGCGCCGCCCGTGGTGCGGCTATAGTGGTTCAGGTATTTTTCGGTGACGAGATCGGTTTTCACCAAAATACACACATCGACCGTATTGAATTGATGGTCGATCACTGCGCCATCGCCGACGAAACCACCCAAGCGCAGATAGCCTTTAATCAGCGGCGGCAAATCGGCCAGAGCGCGCTTCATGTCGATGGCGTCTTTCGGCATCCGGTCGAGGGCAACGAACCGATCCGCCAGGGCGCGCGGGCGCATTTCCTGCGGGGCCAGATGGTAGTGATGCAGATAGGACAAGGGCAGCGCGTGGGCGTCGGGGTCGATCCCCGGCAGGCTGGCGCAGCCGAACATCAGCGCAATATCGTGATGAAAGACGTAGGAGGCGATGCCACGCCACAGCAGTTGCATCGTCGGGCGGGTGCGGTAGCGCGTATCGACGCAGCTCCGGCCCAATTCCAAAAGCTTGCCGCCGAGGCCCAGCAAGGGGCTGATATCGAATTCCTCGCGGGTGTAGAAACCGCCGCAAGCATCCGCCGCCGGCTTGCGGATCAGCCGATAGGTGCCGACCACGGCATCTGCGCCGGTCCCCAAAGCGTGATCCAGCACAAGGAGGTGGTCGCAGGTCGCATCATAGGCATCAACATCGCGCTGTGAGGCGAGCGTCGCGCTATCGGGCGTGGCCCGCATTTCATCGTAGAAAATGCGATAGCGGAGAGCTTGCGCCGCGTCCAATTCTGCCGCCGTTTCGGCCAGCCGAACTTCCAGCGTTCCAGTTTTCAAATCGCCAACGAGGCGGTGCGCTTCTGTTTCGCCCGCCAAGCGATGCGGGGCTGGATCAACCTCGTGTCCCATAGGGATTAAGTACCTTTCGCCGGTTCCGGCTTATCAAGCCGAACCCCATAAAGTTCGAGCCGGTGATCGACCAGCCGATACCCCAGGGTTTCAGCGATCTTGCGCTGTAACTCTTCAATATCGCCGTTCTGAAATTCGATAACGGCCCCGGAATCGACATCGATCAAATGATCGTGGTGCTCTTCCGGCAGCTCCTCATAACGGGCGCGGCCATCGCCAAAATCATGGCGTTCCAGAATACTCGCCTCTTCCAGTAGGCGCACCGTGCGATACACGGTGGCAATAGAAATGCGCGGGTCAAGACTGGTGGCGCGACGGTAGAGCATTTCCACGTCGGGATGATCCGAGGCGTCGGACAAAACGCGGGCGATGATGCGCCGCTGTTCGGTCATCTTCAGCCCTTTATCGATGCACAAGCGCTCGAGGCGCGAGAGTGTCTCCTGTGGCACGGAAAGCCCTCCTCACTCGCCTTCTTATACTCGAAAAGGCCGGGCGCGCGCACGTACCTTATGGGGCCCGATTCAATCGGAGCCCATCGACCCCCAAAGGATCGTCGAAAAACCGGCCTTTTGTCAGCACAACGGCGGAAGGATCGCTCCCCCCGCCGTCGGTACAATTCGCAATCGTTAGGGCTTACTTGCCCAAACCGCGCCGCGACCGCGTGCCCAGACCGATTTGCTTGGCAAGCGAGCTGCGCTGCGTCGCATAGTTCGGCGCAACCATCGGGTAATCGCTGGGAAGATCCCAACGTTCCCGATACTGTTCCGGGGTCATGTTGAAGGCGGTTTTCAGATGACGCTTGAGCATCTTCAGTTTTTTGCCGTCTTCAAGGCAAATGATATAGTCCGGCGTGACCGATTTCTTTACGGGCACTGCCGGAACTGGCTTCTCCGGAACCACTTCGACAGGAGTGCCCAAGTTCGTTAACGCGCCGTAGACTTGACGGATAAGACCCGGCAAATCTCCGACAGGCACGGAGTTATTGGATAAGTAGGCCGCAACCACATTTGTGGTCAGCGTCGTAAGGTCTCGTGAAGTGCTGCTATCCGACATTGTTAACAATTCCATGTCGCTTGATACTTCGCAATGTATAGGGTGCTTTCAGCCCTGTTGCAATCTTTTTGCAAATCCATGCGTTAAAAAAATGAATGCAAAGCCTTAAAAATAAATTTCTTTAAGTTGATATCTGTTAATCAGCTAACCAAATCACGCCGCATCACCAAGGCTGCCTCGCGCGATCCATCCAAGTGCGCATAATAGTCCTTACGGCGGCCGACCTGCCGGAACCCGAAAGATTCGTATAAACGCTGGGCGGGTTTATTGCCCTCGGCGACCTCTAAAAACAAAACATGGCATCCCAATACCGCAAGACGCCCACAAAGACCTGACAAAAGCAGCCGACCAATACCTTGTTGGCGCGATTCCCGTAAAACGCCGAGCGTGAGCACCTCGCCCTCGCCCGCCGTAACGCGCGACAGAGCAAAGCCCAGGGGGCGGTCGCGCCAATCCAGCGCTAAAAACCCAAAAACGCCGCTGCCCTGCATCAGATCGACAAAGGTTTGCGGGCGCCACCCTTCCTCAAAGCAGGCCCCATGCAAAGCGGAGGCCAGCGACACATGGGCTAGGCCTAACTCCAGCAGTCGGGGGGGCGGCAACGACATGGGGTGCGCTTAGGCGATCGGGCGGAGATGCGGCAAAACCCCGCCGCCCGTGGGAATGACAGCGTCCGGCGCGCGCAGGTATAGCGGCGAGGCGGCG
>NZ_JBILQX010000266.1:0-3570 GCF_044372965.1 Elstera sp.
CGGCCCATTTTTTTGAGTCCCGATAAATGCGATCTCTAGATTTTCTGTAGCACTCGATAAAGATACAAGACTCGTTATCCCCGCCGTCAAATCGGCAAACACCTCGGCGACCGGCTGCCCATCGACCTGCACCGTTTGCCCCTCCGTCTTCGGGGCAAAGCAGATAATCGAGACGCGCACGGCGGCTCCGTCCTGAGTCCAAGGCTCGTCGCTCCAGGCGTCGGTGATTTGGTGGTGGTCGGTAATGGCGGCGAGGAGTTTGCGGTTCGCGCCGCCGCGAATGGAGTTTGTACTCACCAGCCCCACGCGCCCGGTTCGGCCTGCGCGCATCTGCTGGTCGGCTTTGGCGAACCAGAAGCAAACGAAATCGGCCCCGCCGGGCACGGCCCCGGCATAGGCGGCGCGGACGCGGGCGGTATAGGCTTCGCCCAACTCCTTTTTCATCTTTTTATCGCCGATAAACGGCGGGTTGCCGATAATCACGTCGGCGTCGGGCCAGTCGGCGGGGGTGCCGTCGGCGGTCAGCAGCGCGTCGCGGCACTCGATCGCGTCGAGGGGCTTCAGCACCGGGTCTTTCGACACCCCGAAGCCATTGCGCTGCAACCATTGAATATCGCCGATCCATAAGGCGGTGCGGGCGAGTTCGGCGGCGTAAGGGTTGATCTCGATCCCGTGTAAGGCGTTCGGACCCACCCCGATAACGAGTTGGCGGGTGAGGCCCAGGGCCTCGGCTTCGACCCCAGCGATATTCTCCAAATCTTTGAGCGCATGCAGGGCAAGATAGAGAAAATTGCCTGACCCACAGGCAGGATCGAGCACGCGAAAACGCCGAAGCCGCTCCAGGTAGTCCAAGTAAAGGGCTTGGGCTTTTGCGGTAAGCGTGGCGCGGGTTTTCGGCGTGGGGCTGGCGGCGGCTTTTTCCATCAGCGTTGCGATCTGCGCTTTGGTTTCCCCCCAAGCTGCCCGCCACGGGCGTTGAATGACCGGCTCGATAATCAGCATAATTTTATCGCGGTCGGTATAATGCGCGCCCAATTGGCCGCGTTTGTCTTTATCCAACCCGCGCTCGAACAAAGTACCCATGATGGAGGGGTCGATGGCCGACCAATCCAAGTCCGCGACCCGTTGCAGCAGCAGAATATCTGGGCGCTCCAAGGGCAGGGCGCTGTCATGGTCGAACAGGCCGCCGTTGAACCAGGCCACCTGTTCCAGCCCAATCCAGCCGCCGGTTCGCATGCCCGTAAACAGGGTTTGGGCGAAGTTTATAAAGAGATGCGCCTGATTGAGGCTGAGCCCCAGCACGCGCTGAAACATTTTGGGCGGCAGCAAATCGGCATATTCGGCGAACATGCAAAAGATTAGGCGATTGAGAAAATGGCTCACCGCCTGCGGATCATGCCCCCGCTCGCGCAATCGTTCGGCCAAGACCGAAAAATCTTGGGCAGCTTTTTCGGTAATGCCCTGCCGGGTTAGCCCGCTAGGGCGTAGGCGTTCGGGGTCGGATAAGGCCCATTTCAGCCATTTACGCTTCTCGGGATCGTTTTTGATATCGTTCAGCGCAATATCGTAGGATTTGCTCGGGCTATTGGTCCAATTGGTGCGAATATGGATCGCGTCGATATTGCAAACGATCAGCAGCGGCGGGTTTTCAAGCGCCAACGCATATTGCTGCAATTGACTGAGGGCGACCTTTAGGTCCGAGCCGGGGCGCTTATACTCCCAGGCGAAATGCCCCTTCTTCCAAACATCGGCCCACCCGCGCCGCCCATCGGTTTTGGTGGCCCCGCGCTCGAAAGCATACCATTCGCCCTTCGGGTCTGCCGCCGTTGGGGTGGGTTCATCCAGCAAAGCACAAAGATCGTTGAAATGAGACTGCGCTAAAGCCCGCTCGGTCAGCGCAATCTCTTGATACTTCATCACAAATTGGGCGGGCGTCATCGGGCTCTTCCAAAAACAAAGGCACAGGCGCGCGAGTTTACCCCGATGAGTGTGCCTTAGAAGCACATTTTGCGGGCAAGCCGCCTAACCCGCCGTCGGCACCCGCGTAGGCTTCGCCTCGCCCGCCGCCTCTTGGGCCGCGAACTGGGCGCCGAGGCGGCTGGGGGCGGCGACGTCCATCACCACCAGCTTGCCTTTGCTGGAGGCGTGGACGATGGCATCCAACCGGTTGAACTCGATCAACTGTTCCATCAGTCGCTCGGGATTGACGCCGGCGGCGTGGAGCGCGTCGGCATTTTCGCGCAACAGGGCGACATAGCCGTTGAAGATGAGGGCGCGGGCTTCGCTGATGCCCTGGGCTTGGCGGATCATATAGGCGGCGTCCGCCTCGGCCTCGCCCCGGCGGCGGATGAGGGTGGAATGGGCCTCGAACTGGGCGGCCTCCTGGCCGCGCGCGGCGCTCACCACCTTATCGAAGGAGCGTTGCACTTCCTCCGACACATGGGGCGCGCCGACCGTGATGCTCTGGATTTGATAGCCGAAGGCGGCAAAACGCGCCGCCACCTGCTCTTCCAACTGATGGCCGAGGCTCATGCTCTCTTCATAAAGTTCCGCGCTGCTTTTATTGCCCGTCACCGACCGCATCGCGTCCATGACAAAACCCGCCAGCATTTCATCGACGTTATCAACGCTATAGGCCGCCGCGATAACGCTCTCGCGGTTATTGGTCACGGAGGTCTGCACACTGGCCGACAGCGTCATGAACAGATTGTCTTTGGAGCGGATCTGCTGGGAGACGGCGATCGAAAACACTCGGAAATTAATCCGCTTATCAAGCTGCTCAAACGGCGCGGGCAGTTTGATGTTGAGCCCGGCGGAGGCCACGCGCACGAACCGGCCAAAGCGCGTCACCGTGCGCACCTCGTTCTGCTGCACCTGAAAAATCATGGTGAACAGCAAAAGGCCGATGAGAACAGCGGCGAAAACGAACAGCGGCGCGGACTCGAAACTCATGGGGCGCGTCCTTCGCGAAAAGAGGGCTTAACAGCTTAGAGCCAACCCCGCCGCCGCAGCCAGAAAAACGGCACGAGCGCCGAGGCCAGCATCAGCCCCAAGGAGAAGAGATAGCCGAAGCGCCAATGCAACTCGGGCATGAAATCGAAATTCATCCCATAGATCGAACCGACCAGGGTCGGCGGCAGAAACAGCACGGCGAGAATGGAGAAGACTTTAACGATCTGGTTCTGCTCAAGCGTAATCAGCCCCAGGGTGGCTTCGTGCAGATAGCTGACTTCCGACGAAAGCTGCGCCTCGAAGGTGGTGAGCGAGCGAATGTCGCGCAAGAGCAAGGAAAGCCGCGTGCGGCAATCGGCGGTGAGGGCGTCGCCCGATTGTTCGATGAGGAAGGGCACCATCCGGTCGAAGCTGAACAGGCTTTCCCGCAACAGGGCAGAAATACGGCGCTTGCGGCCCAGTCGGCGCAGCAGGGCCTGCATTTGCTCATCCGATTTCTTGTGGTCGGTGTCTTTGAAGAACAGCCGCAGAGAGACTTCGTTGAGATCAGCCGCCACCCGCTCCAGTACATCGGCCGCGCGCTCCAAAATCGCCTCCAGCAACCCAACCAGCAGGGCT
>NZ_JBILQX010000267.1:0-3569 GCF_044372965.1 Elstera sp.
TTACGGCCGATCCTGGTTTTGTGGCGTTCGGCGGCGCTATTCACGGGCCATCGGTAGTGATGCGCCATACCCACACGCGGGTCGCCATGCGATAAAACCTCGGAGGTAAGATGCGCCGCGCAGATCGACTTTTCGAGATCTTGCAGCTTCTCCACGGTGGGCGCTTGCGCCGCGCCCACGAATTGGCTGCGCGGCTTGAAGTGTCTACCCGGACCATCTACCGCGACATTGCGGATTTGACGGCAAGCGGTGTGCCGATTGAAGGCGAAGCCGGGGTTGGCTATGTCCTGCGCCCCGGCTTTTTCATGCCACCTCTGGCCCTCTCCGCCACCGAACATGAGGCCTTGGTTTTGGGCGCGCGGTTGGTGGCGGCTTGGTCGGACACAGACCTAGCGGCTGCGGCAAAAGAGGCTCTGATAAAACTCGAAGCCATCGGTGCGGTGGCGATGGGGGCCCGGCCGCCTGTGGCCTTGCACAGTTATGGCGGGCGCTTGTCGCCGGAAGTTCGGTTGCTGTTGCGCCAGATCCGGGAAGCGCTCGGGCTCCGGCGCAAGCTCGACCTTCTCTACGCAAAAGCCGATACCCCCGCCGAGGCGCGCCGGGTACGCCCCCTTTCCCTTGAGTTTTGGGGCATGGTGTGGACACTGACGGCTTGGTGCGAGCGGCGTCGCGCGTTCCGAGTGTTTCGCCTGGATCGTATTCAGCAACTGATGCGAACCGACGAGGGGTTTGATCCCGAACCGGGGAAGACTCTGGCAGACTATTTGAAGAGCTTAAGCGATGCCGACGCCTGATGCTCCCTCCAGCCTACGCAATCTCGGCCCTCGCATGGACCAGATGCTGCGCGAGGTGGGTATCGATACGGTCGCCGATCTGCGCGCTCTCGGGGCCGAAGAGGCTTGGCACCGGCTGAGGTTCCGCTTTGGCCGACGGGTAACGCGGGTTGCGCTCTATGCCCTGGATGGGGCTTTGACCGACCGGGACTGGCGATATTTGCCGGAAGATCGGCTTGCCATCCTGAAAACCTTAAAAGGTTAATTTTTCTTAAAAATGCAGTGCTACCTCGCAAAATATTATAACAGGTTATATCTGGATTAATTTAACTGAATTTTAAAACTCATCCTATAAATCAATCTGTATGACGAATGGCGGAGTGAAAAATGCTTATCCGAGTTAAAGTATATATCGCCTTGGCTGTTGTTACGACGTCAATTATCATTGGGTATGGTGCTAATTTATTCGCGGCTAAGAAACAAGAAAATCTTGTTTCTGAGGTTAGAGACATCGCCGTTGTGCAAAATTCACAGAATTTTGAATTGCATAATGCTGTAACTGAAATGAAATTTAATATTATTCAGGTGCAACAATATTTAAAAGATGTCTCTGTTACAAGGGATACTGAAGGGTTTGAGAAGGCTGAGGCGCGTGCTCAGTCCTTTGTTGCGGCTTTGGGGAAAGCAGAAGTTTTATCAAATACTTTAAATACGAAAACTATTTCAGCCTCTCTCAGGAGAATAAAAATAGATTTCCCTGCCTATTATGATTTAGGGAAAAAAATGGCAAATACTTATTTGGAGAATGGTCGCGTCGCGGGCAATGCCCTTATGGGGCCTTTTGATGAAAGTGCGCAATCGGTAACGGACGGCATGACAGAATTGTCGATGATAACGGAAAATATGTTAACCGCTAATCTGAATATGATTGATGTAAAGTTCTTTGAACTTTCTAAATATCAATCTGATTTTCAGGTTATTTTTTCAGTTATTGGCGCTGTTGTAGTGGGTTCTTGTGTTTTGCTGGGTTTTGGGTTTATGTTTTGGTTTGTTAAGCCTATTAGCCAGCTTAAAAATGCCATGCGCCGGGTTGCAAAAGGCGATGTTGATTTCGAGATCGTCGGCGATGAGGTTCGCAATGAAATCGGGGCGATGGTGAATGCTCTGCGGACGTTCCGGGCTAGCGAGCTTGAGCGCCGTGCGCTCGTTGTGGCGCAAGTGGAACGTGAAACCGAAGCGAAACTGGAAAAGCAGGCGTTGATGGCCAACTTAGCCCTTCGTTTCCAAGACTCGGTCGGAACGCTGATCACGCAGCAGGCCCAATCTGCCCTTGAGTTGGAAACGGTCGCTCAATCGATGGTTTCAGCGAGTGATAATGCGTGCAAACAGTCGGTCATCGTCGCCTCGGCAACCGAGCAGGCGTCGAGCAATGTCGAATCTGTCGCGTCGGCAACCGAGGAACTGTCATCATCGGTAAACGAGATTGGCCGTCAGGTCGAAAAATCGGCCTCGATTGCGGCGCGTGCGGTCGCCGAAGCGGAAAAAACCGATAAGACGATCCAAAGCTTGACGCAGGCCGCCCAACAAATCGGCGATGTGGTGAAACTGATCCAAACAATTGCCGGGCAAACCAATCTGTTGGCCCTCAATGCCACCATTGAAGCGGCCCGTGCCGGAGAGGCGGGGAGAGGCTTTGCCGTTGTTGCGAGCGAAGTAAAAGGCCTCGCAAATCAAACGGCCCAGGCGACCGAAAGCATCATTCAAAAGATCAGCGAAATTCAGGCCGCCGCCGATGGTTCCGTCCAAGCGTTGGCAACGATTACCAATACGATCCATGAAATAGATGATGTAACGGCAACCATTGCAACGACAGTCACGCAACAGTCGATGGCGGCCAATGAAATTTCACGCAGCGTTACCCAGGCCAGCGCAGGCACCCGCGACGTAATGACCAGCATGAACCATGTCACTGAAGCCTCTGAACACACGGGCACGGCGGCACAGCAGGTGCTAGCGGTCGCGGGCGGGTTTCTGGACCAGTCCGAAATGTTGCGCCGGCAGGTCGATCATTTTCTCTCCAGCGTTCGGGCGGCTTAACCCATGTTGGTTCGCATCTCGGAGAGGAACCGCGACACGGCCCCGTTCAGCGCCGTCGTTTCGCCGCCAATCACGCGGGACGTTTCTAGCATCGATTGCGCCGCCGCGGCCGTTACCTTGGCGGCCGTCATCACGCCATCAACATTCGCATTGACGGTTGCCGAACTATTGGCCGCCTGCTGAACGTTGCGGGCGATTTCGTTGGTGGCGGCCCCTTGCTCTTCGACTGCGGCGGAAATGGTGGACGCCACTTCGTTCAATTGGCTAATCGTGCGCCCGATCCCGTGGATAACCTCCACCGTTTCATCGGTCGCGGCCTGAATGGCTTGAATTTGCTGCGTGATTTCTTCCGTGGCGCGGGCGGTTTGGCTGGCCAGATTTTTGACCTCAGAGGCGACGACGGCAAAACCCTTCCCGGCTTCCCCGGCGCGTGCGGCTTCAATGGTGGCATTGAGGGCGAGGAGATTGGTTTGTCCGGCGATATCGTTAATCAGGCGGACCACTTCGCCGATTCGCTGGGCCGCGTCGGCGAGCCCCTGCACTTTAACGTCGGTCTGCTTGGCTTCCTCGGCCCCTTGCGCCGCGATTCGGGCGGATTGGGCGACTTGGCGACCGATCTCGTGGATCGACGCGGTCAATTCGCTCGCTGCCGCCGCGACAGCCTCGACATTGCTGGCCGCCTGATGGCTTGCCGCCGTG
>NZ_JBILQX010000073.1:0-15730 GCF_044372965.1 Elstera sp.
CCGAAGCCGCCGCCGCGCGCCTCGTCTGCCCCATCGGCCTGCCGAACACCGGCGGCAAAGATCCGCGCGACATCGCTATCGCCACGGCGGCGCAACTGCTGCAAATCGCGGGCGGCGCGCCGGTTCCCGCCGTAGGTTTCCCCGAAACGGAGGACCAAGACCATGACCGTTTCGAAAGCTGACATCGCCCGCCGGATCGATCAGGCGCTCGGCACCGAGAAAGCCGATCTGGTGATTAAAAACGTCCGGCTGCTGGATGTGGTTTCGGGCGCGTTGCACCGCTCCGATATCGCCATTTGCGGAGATAAAATCGTCGGGACGTTTGACGAATATTCCGGCGTGCGCGAGATCGACGGGTCCGATCAGGTGGCGGTGCCCGGCTTTATCGACGCGCATGTGCACGTGGAATCCTCCCTCGTCACCCCTGGCGAGTTCGACCGCTGCGTGCTGCCGCGCGGAACGACCACCGCTGTTTGCGACCCCCATGAAATCAGCAATGTGTTGGGCGAAGTAGGCCTGCGCTATTTTCTCGAAGCGTCCGACGCGCTGGTGATGGATTTGCGCGTACAACTGTCGTCCTGCGTTCCGGCAACGGGGCTTGAGACCTCCGGCGCGACCCTAGGGGCCTCGGTCTTACGCAAATATAAGAACCACCCGCGCACCTTGGGCCTGGCGGAATTCATGAATTATCCGGGGCTTTTTGCCAAAGATAGCGAGGTTTTGGAAAAGCTTGCGGATTTTGCGGGCCTGCATATCGACGGGCACGCGCCGCTGGTGCACGGAAAGGACCTGAACGCCTATCTTTCCGCCGGAATTCGCAACTGCCACGAAACCACCAGCGCCGACGAAGCCCGCGAAAAGCTGCGCAAGGGCATGCAGGTGCTTATCCGCGACGGGTCGGTCAGCCGTGATGTGGCGGCGCTCACCCCCATTCTGAATGCCCGCTCCGCCCCCTTCTGCGGCTTTTGCACCGACGACCGTAACCCGCTGGAAATTGCCCAAGAAGGCCATATGGATCATTTGATCCGTACCGCCATCGCGCTTGGGGCCGATCCTGCCGACGCCTATCGGGCGGCGAGCTGGTCCAGCGCGCAGCATTTCGGCCTCAGGGATCGCGGGTTGATCGCCCCCGGCTGGCGGGCGGATATCGTGCTGCTCGACGATTATGAAAGCTGCACCGTGAGCCGCGTGGTACAGGCCGGTCGCTTAGTGACGCCGGAGAGCTTTGCGGGGCGCAAACTGCCGGAGATCGTCGGGCTGAATTCGGTGAAGCTCGATCCGGTCACCGCCGCCCATTTCGCCCATCCCGCCGCTGCCGCCACGCAGCCGGTGATTGGGCTTCTGCCGGGCAAGATCGTCACCGAGTTCCGCACCGCCACGCTCGCCTTCGGGGTCGATGGGCTGAAGGCCGATCCCGACCAGGACGTGCTGAAAATCGCCGTGCTCGCGCGGCATGGGGTGAACCGCAATATCGGGCGCGGCTTTGTTCAGGGGTTCGGGTTCAAGGCCGGGGCGCTGGCCTCCTCGGTTGGGCACGACAGCCATAACATTTGCGTCGTCGGCACGAATGAAGCCGATATGGCCGCTGCTGTGAACCGAGTGATCGCGCTGGGCGGCGGCTTTGTGGCGGTGAAAGACGGGGCCGTTCTAGCCGATCTGCCCTTGCCCGTCGCGGGGCTGATGAGCCTGCTGCCCTTCGAAGGGGTGGATGCGCAGTTGCAAACCCTGCGGGCCGCCGTGAAGGCGATGGGCTGCCCGCTGGAAGAGCCGTTCCTGCAACTCGCCTTCCTGCCGCTGCCCGTCATCCCCCATTTAAAAATCACCGATTTCGGGCTGGTCGATGTGGATCGCTTCCGCCTGATTGCATAATTTCTGCACAGAAAGCCTGAAGCCCTGCGCGCGCCTGGCATAAGGGCTGCGCAGGGAGCCCTCACCCTGGGGGCATGAAAACAAACCGCACTCTTATTCGCCTCTGGTTCCCGAAACGCCTGCTGGACGATGGCTGGTGGCTCGTGCCGCCGCCCGCGCGACACGCGCAGATTTTGCCGTTTCCCGCCCCTGCCCGTTCGGAGCCGCGCCCATGCCGTCTGCCGTGAGCCAAACCCGCGCGCCGATTCCAGCGACGTTGAAATATTATGCCCTGCGCCTATTTTCAGCCGCCTGCGCCGCGAGCCTCGCCGATTTTCTGTTTTTCGCGGAGGAGATCGGGCTTTCGCTGCCGCTCTTCTTTGCCACTCTCGGGCTGATGCTGCTTGCTTTGCAAAAGCCGGTCAAACTCTCCCGCCGTGCCGTTATCGTTGGGGGCGGGTTTCTGCTTGCTCTGCTTCCCTTGATCGAAGAAATCGATTTCTGGGGACTCGCATTCGCGGGAATTGGCTTCGCCTGTTTTTCCGCAATGCTGGCACCGCCACACGCCTGGACGGGGTTCAAGCGAATATTGGTGCGGCTGGTTTTACCCGGCGCGGGGCCGTTTTTGTTTACGAACGATACCTTCGCCGCCCTGCATCGTATCCGTGCTCGCCTCGCGCGCCGGAACGTGATGCGCCTTCTACTCGCCTGGGCCGTTCCAGGGGGCCTTGGATTTGCATTTCTACTGCTGTTCAAGGGCGCGAACCCGCTGATCGGGGCCGCACTCGACCGGCTCATTCCTAGTTTCGAAACCGGCTTTGTGCCGACCAGCCGGCATCTTTGGTGGCTGGTAATCCTGGTGCTCGTCTGGCCGCTGCTGCGCCGCCATCAAGCGCCCACCCGGTCCGTGCGGCGGCAACCGATGCGCCTTCCCCGGATGCTTCACGTTGGCGATAGCGTCAGCCTTAGCGCGCTGATCGGCTTCAACCTGCTGTTCGCGGTGCAGACCCTCAGCTATCTTCTCTATCTCTGGGGCGGCGTGGGGCTGCCCGACAGCATGACCTATGCCGATTATGCCCATCGCGGGGCTTACGCGCTGATGGCGGCGAGCCTGCTGGCGGCGGGGTTCAGTCTTCTCACCGTCCGGCGCGGCGGCCCGATGGAACGGGTGCCGCGCCTCCGCCCGCTTCTGCTGCTGTGGGCCGGGCAATGCCTGTTTCTCGTGCTCTCGGCGCTTTTTCGCCTCGATCTCTATATTGAGGCCTATGCGCTCACGCATTTCCGTCTCGCCGCGCTGGTGTGGATGGGGCTCGTCGGGCTGGGCTTTGGGCTCATTCTGGTCTGGCTGCTGCGCGGCGCATCGATGGCGTGGCTGGTCAAAAGCAATGCCGCCGCCCTGCTGCTAACGCTCTATGCCGCCTGCTTCGTCGATGCCGATGCGCTCGTTGCCCGCTATAACTTCAGCCATTACCAGGAAATCGCCGGAACCGGCCCGAGCTTCGATACTCGCTATCTGTGGAAACTCGGCCCCGGTGCCCTGCCCGCCGTGATTGAAGCGCAGGCGCGTGTGACCGAAGGAAGCCCGATCTGGCGCGCCCTCGTTGAAAAGCAGAGACAGCTTCAACGACAGCTCGCCAACGCGCCCCATTCCTGGCGCGGCTGGAGCTTTCGAACATGGCGATACAGGCAAGCGTTGGCTACAAGAATAGCGGTAGTGCAAAAGGGGGAAGCCCAAGATGGGGCACCGGATTCTAGTGGTCGATGACGAGGCCCATATTCGGGAGGTGATTTGTTTCGCGCTCGAAAAGGCCGGGCATACGCCGATCATTGCCGCCACCGGGCCGGAGGCCCTAACGCGCTTTCACCGCGACCGGCCCGATCTGGTGATTCTCGATATTGGCCTGCCGGGGCAGGACGGGCTCGACGTCTGCCGCGCGATCCGCAAACAGTCGGACTGCCCGATCCTGTTTCTCTCGGCGCGCGATGAGGAGATCGACCGGGTTCTAGGGTTCGAACTCGGCGGCGACGATTACGTGACCAAACCTTTCAGCCCGCGCGAGTTGGTCGCGCGGGTTTCCGCCATTATGAAGCGGGGGCGAAGCCCATCCGAGGCTGCCCCAGCCCTGGCGCGGGGCGATCTGCGCTTGGAGCCGGACGCGCACCGCGCTTTCTTCGCGGGGGTGGAAGTGGGGTTAACCGGGCTGGAGTTCGCCATTCTGCGCCTCCTCGCCGCGCGCCCGGCCCAAGTCTTCACCCGTCAACAGATTTTAGACGCGGCCTATCCCGAGGCTTTGACCGTGTCCGACCGCACTATCGATAGCCATATTCGCAATATCCGAGCGAAATTCCCGCACGGCGGCGTGATCGATACCGTTCACGGCGTCGGCTTTCGGCTTGGCCCCTGCCGGGCAGCCGAATGAGCATCGGCCCGGTGGAGATACCCCGCAAATGGCGGCCCCGGCTTGGAATTATAACCGCCGCGACGCTCGCCAGCGTTCTGGCGCTGCCGCTTGGCGGGCTTGCGATTCTCTGGGGGTTGCGCGGGCGGCCCGTAGAACTAACCTGGACGGAAACGGTCGCCTTAACGGCGCTGATCCTGCCCGTGACGGGCCTAATCGGCTTCGTCTTTCACCGCACGCTCACCCGCCCCGTGCAGGATTTGATCGCCCGCGCCGACGCGCTCGGGCGCGGCGACGTGCACAGCCTAACCCCGCTTCCCCATCACGGTACCGCCGAGTTGGCCGAGCTCTCCCGCAGTTTTGAGGATATGGCGGCGCGGCTTGCGGCGCGGTCCGCCTATCTCAGCAGTTTTGCCGCCCATGTCTCCCACGAGTTGAAATCCCCCCTGACGGCCATTCACGGGGCCGCCGAGCTGCTGCACGACGCTTTGGAGCCGGGTGAGCCCGCGATGGATGGCACCATGCAGCGGCGATTTCTGAACAATATCATCGCCGATACTGAACGGCTGACGCGCCTGCTGGACGATTTGCGCGACCTTGCCCGCGCCGAAACCCTGCCAAAAGCCGATACCTGCGCCCTATCCCCCCTTTTGGACGAGCTGCGCATAGCGATGCCCGGCCTGCCCCTCGTGGGGGAGGGCGCGCTTGACACCCAACTTGCCCTATCGCCCGATGCACTCCGCCTCATCCTCGGTCAACTCGCAGAAAATGCCGTCCAAAATGGCGCACGGCGGCTGCATCTCAACGCGCAACCGACCGAAAATCGGCTAAATCTTTTGGTTTCAGACGATGGATGGGGCATTGATCCGCGTTTTGAGCCGCAGATTTTCGAGAGCTTCTTCACCACCCGCCGCCCCCAAGGGGGCACCGGCATGGGGCTCGCCATCGTTCGGGCAACCCTCGGGGCCTATCGCGGCACAATCGCCTTGGCCGAAACCGGCCCACTGCCCGGTGCAACTTTCATCCTAGATCTCCCACGCGATTTGCCGCGAGCGCGATGAGCTTTTGCCGCGTATGACACAACTTCAAGCAGCCTTTGCCGCTTAAATACGCTATCGTGCGGACGCGATCCGCACTGGCTTTCGGGATGAACCGATGGATTTTTTCACCGCAGCCTCAACGGCCCCCTTTGGGGTTGCGGCGCTTTTATTGGTTGCGCTGGTTCTCATCGAGGCCGTTGGCCTGATGGTGGCGATCAACCCTTCGGCCGCCTTGGATAATCTGCTGCCCGATGGAATCGGCGATAGCCTGCTCGGGTGGCTGCATGTCGGGCGGGTACCGGTTCTTATTCTGCTGCTCCTGCTGCTCACCGGCTTCTCCCTCGGCGGCTATGGCGTGCAGCAGATCAGCCTAAGCTTGACCGGCGGTTATCTCGCGGGCTGGACCGCCAGCCTCATCGCCCTTCCGCTCGGGCTGCTCGGCGTGCGCTGGTTCGGCACCGCCTTGGGGCGTCTCGTTCCGCACGATGAGACCAGCGCGGTGAGTGAAGCCAGCTTCATCGGTCGGGGCGGGCTCATCACCGGCGGTGTCGCCCGGCATGGTCTGGCTGCGCAAGCGCTCATTAAAGATCACCATGGCCGCGCGCATTATCTGATGGTTGAACCCGACACCGATGGCGAGGAATTCGCCATCGGCACGCCGATTATCATTGTTGCAAAGCAGGGGGCCTTCTATCGGGGCATCCGCGATCCGCAAGCCCAGCCCATTCTGCCGCCAACCAAATCCTAACCCGCCCCGTTGGAGATCCCTTCGTGCTTGAGAAAATTATTTTTTCGGACCTGACCGTTATGGCGCTGATTCCGCTAGTGGCTTTGATCGGCATTGGGCTAATCCTGGCGCGGCTGTACCGGCGGGCGACGAAGCAAATGTCCTTCGTGCGCACAGGCCTCGGCGGTCAAAAAGTGATTATGGACGGCGGGGCGATTATTCTGCCGGTCTTCCACGAGCTTATTCACGTCAATATGAACACGCTGAAGCTTGACGTGTATCGGCGCGAGCGCGAGAGCCTGATTACCAAGGACCGCATGCGCGTCGATGTGAACGTCGGCTTTTTCGTGCGGGTGAAACAGACCGAAGAAGCGGTGAGCACCGCCGCCCAAACCTTGGGCGCGCGCACGCTCAGCCCGGATGAACTCCGCACCCTGGTCGAAGATAAATTCGTCGATTCACTGCGCGCCACCGCCGCCACGATGACCATTCAAGAACTGCAAGATAAACGCCGCGATTTCGTTCAGGCCGTGCAAAACGCGGTCGCCGAGGATCTGGAGAAAAACGGGCTGGAGCTTGAATCGGTCTCGCTCACCAGCTTGGACCAGACCGACAAGCAGTTCTTCAACCCCAACAATGCCTTCGACGCCGAAGGCCTGACCCGCCTGACCGAACAGACCGAAGCGCGGCGCAAGCAGCGCAACGATGTGGAGCAGGATACGGAAATGCAGGTGCGCGCCAAGAATCTGGACGCCAACCGCCAGAAGCTCGCCATCGAAAAAGACCAGGAATTTGCCCAACTCAGCCAGCAGCGCGAAATCGAAACCGCGCGCGCCGAGCAAATGGCGCTGATCGCAACGCAACAAGCCAACCGCAGTCTGGAAGCCGAAAGCGTGAAGGTCGAAGCCGACCGGCAGATCAGCCAAAAGCGGATTGACGCCGAACGGCAGGTTAAGGCGGCGGAAATCGATAAGAATCTTGCCATCCGCACGCAAGAAATCGATGTGGAACGCAATACCCAGGTGCTGACCGCCGAACAGCGCAAGGAAGTAGAAATCGCCCGGCAGAACACGCAAATCGCCATCTCACACAAGTCGCGCGATCAGTCGGAAGCCGAAGCCGCCGCTAACCTTGCCCGCGCCGAAGCGGCCAAGGCTGAAGAAGCCGTAACCACCGCCCGCCAGGTCGCCGCTGCCGAGCGTGAAAAATCGATCCAATTGATCGAAGCGGAAAAGCTCGCCGAGCAAAACGCCATCTCCGTGCGCGTTTCCGCCTCCGCCGAAAAAGAAGCGGCGATGGACCGCGCTGATGCAATCACCATTGAAGCGAAAGCCAAGCAGGAAGCGGCGCTGGCCGAGGCCGAGGGCCGCCGCGCCCTGAACGCTGCGCTCAATACGCTTTCCGCCGCGCAAATCGACCTGCAAGTGCGCACGCTGCTGCTGCAACAGCTTCCCGCCATTTTGGAAAAAGCGGTGAAGCCGATGGAGCAGATCGAGTCGATCCGCATCGTGCAGGTAACGGGTCTTGGCAATGATGGGGCGGGATCGACCGGGGCCACCGGCAGCGGCGGCGCAACTTTCCCGGAGCAGGTGATGAACTCCGCCCTGCAATACCAAGTGGCAAAGCCGATCATCGACGCGGTGATGAAAGACGCGGGCCTCTCCAACGCCGGGATCACCGGTATCGCCGAATCGCTCGTGCCGATGCTGCACCCGAAACCCGCCGTGCCGGATGAGCCGCAAGCATAACCCATGGCCGAGGCCCCGCTTTTCGTCTTCGATGGGGATTGTGTTCTGTGCAGTCGCACCGTTCGCTTCGTTCTGCGCACCGAAGCCGCGGCGGTGGTTCGGTTCTGCGCGGTGCAATCGGCGACCGGGCAGCGCCTTGTGACGAGTTTGGGGCTGTCGGAAATGCCGGAAACCTTCCTATTCGTCGAGAACGGTCACGCCTATGGTCGGTCCGAGGCGGCGTTTCGGCTCGCGGCCTACCTGCGCGCGCCGTGGCGCGGGCTGCGGCTTCTCAGGCTTCTGCCGCGCGGCTTAACCGACTGGGCCTATGATCGCGTCGCCCGCAACCGCTACCAATGGTTTGGGCAGCAAGATACCTGTCTGATGCCGGTTCCCGAACAGCGGGAACGGTTCATATTAGATTAGGCTCAGTGCCCGCCGCCCCCTGCGCCAGCCGGGGCGGGTTTTGGGCGGCGGGTAAGCGGGATTAGGAGCAGCAGCGCGAAGAAGAGCAGCGTAAGCGCGGTGAACACGTCGCTCATGGCAAAAACCAAGGCTTCCCGCCGCACGATGGCGGCCATTTGTTTCACCGCCGCAAGCTCAGCATCCGACCCGCGCGCTTGAAACTGCCCGGCGAGCGCGGCGAGAACTTCCTCAGCGCGGGTATGGCCCCAGGAAATCGACTCGCGTAAGCGCGCAAGATGCAGATCCAGGCGGTTGTTCATCATCGTATTGATGACGGCCAGCCCGACCGCGCCGCCGAGGTTGCGGGTGAGGTTGAACAAGCCGGAAGCATTCTTGAGGCGCATCGGCGGCAGCGTGCCGAGGGAGAGATTGTTAATCGGCACCATGCACATCATCAGGGAGAAGCCGCGCAAAACTTGCGGGATAACAAGCTCGTTGAAGGTCCAATCTTTGGTGATCGACGAGGCTTCGAGCGTACCCAATCCGAACCCAAAGAAGCCAATCGCCATCAAAATACGCGGATCGACGCGCATCGAGAGCCGCCCGACAATCGGCGCGGACAGGAACATAACGATCCCGGTCAAAAACATCGTCTCGCCGATCATCAGCGCCGAATAGCCCCGCACCCGGCTAAGATAAACGGGATAGAGGTAGGTCAACCCATAAAGGCCAATCCCCATGACGAAGGAAAACAGGCAGCCGGTCCAGAAATTACGGTCGGCGAAGGCCGAGAGATCGACAATCGGCTGCTTCAGCGTCAGCGCCCGATAGAAGAAGAGGATGGCCGCCAACCCGCTGACGATGGTCGCGATCAGAATGAGGTGATCCTCGAACCAGCCTTTGGTCGCCCCTTCCTCCAGCACATATTCGAGCGTGCCGAGGAAAATCGCCATCGAGAACAGGCCGGTCCAGTCGAAATTATCGAGCAGTTTCCAATCCGGCTTATCAAAATCCACCAGGAACCACACCGATAGGGCGACAAGGCAGCCGGGAATGACGTTCACCAGAAACAGCCAGTGCCAGGAAAACAGATCGGTGAGATAGCCCCCCACGGTCGGCCCAATCGTCGGGGCCAGCGTCGCGACCATGCCGATGATCGGCGAGATGATGCCGCGTTTCGAGGGTGGAAAGGCCGTGAAGGCCGTCGCGAACACGGTCGGGATCATCGCGCCGCCGACGAACCCTTGCAGCGCCCGCCACACGATCATTTCGCTGATCGTTTGGGCTTGTGCGCACATAATGCTCATCAGCGTGAAACCCACCGCCGAGAGCGTAAAGATGATCCGCGTCGAAAAGGCGCGCGAGAGCAGGCCCGAGAGCGGAATCATGATAACTTCGGCAATCAGGTAGGAGGTCTGCACCCACGGAATTTCATCCGCCGACGCCGATAGCCCCGCCTGAATTTCCGAGAGCGAGGCGGAAACGATCTGAATATCCAGGATCGCCATGAACATGCCGAAGACCATCGCGAAAAAGCCGAAGATTTTTCGCGATGTAACCTCTTGTCCGGGCATCACTGCCGCTGAAGGGGGGCGCACCGGTGCCGACCCTATGGGAGCTTGGCGATGGGTTGGGGTGCGTAGGCCGAGGGCAGGGTTGCAACGGCACCCAGACGCACGGGGGACTTACCCAGCTCTTCCTTCAAATCCACTTCCACCGATAGGCCCGGCCTTAACCAGCCTTCGGCCACCACCTGCGGGTCGAGCGCGATACGCACGGGCACGCGCTGGACGATCTTGGTGAAATTCCCGGTGGCATTTTCCGGCGGCAACAGCGAGAAGGTCGCCCCCGACGCAGGCGAAATACTCTCAACGATGCCCGTCAACGGATGATCCTTCTGCGCATCGACGATAATCGTCGCCGATTGGCCCAAATAGATGCGATTAAGCTGGGTTTCCTTCAGATTGGCTTCGATATAAAGCGCCTTCGAGGAAACGAGCCCCAGCAGCCGCACGCCCGTTTGCACATATTGGCCAACCTGAACGGCGCGATTACCCACCACACCATCGATGGGGGCGCGAATCACGGTGAAGCTCAAATCACGCTCGGCCTTTTCGAGAGCATTCGTAAGCTCGCCCTGCCCCTGCTGGGTTTCGGCGCGTTGGGCTTTCAAAACCGTCACCTGGGCTTCCGCCGCAACAATCGCCGCCGTGGCTTGATCGATTTGGGCGATATTGCGTTCGCGATCGGCCGAAGCGGTTTCATAGGCGGCTTGGCTGGCAAAATCGGCGCGGGCGAGCGCTTGCACGCGCTGCAGGGCGGCGGCGGCGCGCTGGGTATCGGCGCGGCTCACTTGCTTTTGCGAGCGGGTTTGCAGAACGACGGCTTCCTGCGCAGCAATTTGCGCGTCGATGCGCGCCAGCGTGGCTTCATGGGTCGCGAGCTTGGCTTTTGCCGCCGCCACGGCAAGGCGATAGTCGCCATCATCCAGCCGCGCCAGAATATCGCCCGCATGCACGAGGGCATTATCGCGGACGGGCACCTCCAGCACATAGCCCGGCACTTTTGCGGCCATAATCGTCATGTCGGCGCGCACGTAAGCGTCGTCGGTCGAAATGATGAAGCGACCATGCCGATACCAGTCAAGCCCATACCAGCCTGCCGTCCCAAGGCCTGCGAGCAGAATCACCGGCAGAATCAGCTTCTTCGGTTTAAACCCCCGCGCGGGCTTCTCAGACGCTTCAGGGCCAGTCGGTTGGGGGTGAGACACACAAGCCTCCGCAAATCATCTATACCGAACCGTTCGGTTCAATTGACATACCCCCCTTTTCTCCGGTAATCAAGGGGCTACCGATCAGAGCACCCTTGAGGCCCCATGACCGCCCAGTCGGAGACCGTCACCGATCCCGCTCTCCCCGTTCCCGATCTCGGCGAGACGGCCAAGAAGCGCCAGATTTTGGATGGCGCGCGCCGGATTTTTCTCGAAAATGGGTTCGACGGCGCAAGTATGAACGACATCACCCGCGCCGCCGGGGTCTCCAAAGGCACGATCTACGCGTATTTCCCCAGCAAAGAGGCCCTGTTCGAAGAGTTGATCCGCCAGGATAAGCGCGAGCAAGCCGAGAGCATGACGCCCATCACCGACGAGAATGTCTTGATCCGGGAGATGCTGGAAGTTCTGGGCCTCCGAATGCTGAAGGCGTTGCTTACGCCTGAATCCATCGCCCGAATTCGCCTCGTCATGGGCATCAGTCCGCGCTTTCCCAGCATCGGCCGAACCTTCTATGAGACGGGCTATGCCTATGGCGTCGAAAAGCTCGGCGCTTGCTTCGCACGGAAGCAGGCGCAGGGGCTGATTGACCTCGACGACGCGCAGGAAGCCGCGCGGGTCTTCTTCGATCTAAGCTTTTCCCGCCCGGTCCGCTTTGCGCTTTTGGGCGTCATGCCCGCCATGAGCGAGGCGGAATTGACCGCTATGACTAAAAAAGCCGTCGCGGCGTTTCTGAAAATCTACCCGGCAAAGGACGATCCGGTTTAAAGGGCTTTCCCCCCCGCCATTCTGCACCATAGGCTTCGGCCATCTCCAAAAAGGCCCGCAGAATCGGCCTGCGGCGGCGGGCTTCCTGACATACGACATATTCGGTGCACCCGGCGACAGGGCCAACCGTTGCCAGCGCGCGTTTAACGAGGCGGCGGTCCTCCCCCGTTTCCGAATCGAAAATAAGGCTAACCCCCAACCCATGGGCCGCGGCCTCGCGGATTGCCTCGCGCGTTGCCACCTGAATGGTCTCGCGCGGGGTGAGTTGGTGGCGGTCCAATAGCCCCAGGGTTACGGCGCGCGTGGTGGATCCGGGTTCGCGCAGCAGCAGAGTGGTGTCGGCAAGCGCGGCGATGGGAATCACGTCTAACGCCGCCAGCGGATGATCAACCGCCATCACCGCCACCAGCGGATCCTCGCCAATCGGCACGAAATGCAGCCCAGGGATCACTTTCGGGTCGGCGACGATGCCAATATCGGCGACGCCATCGGTGATCTGCTTCAGGGCGGCGGGGGCGTTGGTCACCGAGAGCGAGATTTGCGGCTGCGGATACTGCTTGCGGAACCGCGCTAAAAGCGATGCCGCGTGCAGCGGACCATCGGCCACCACCTGCAAAGCCCCGCCAAGATCGACCGTGGAGCGCTCCCCCAGCAGCGCTTGAATTTGATCCGTCACATCGGCGAGCCTAACCGTGAGCCCGTATAACTCGTGCCCGAGGCCGGTTAGCACCAGCGCCCGCCCCTCCCGCGCAAACAGGCGAACTTGATAATGCGCCTCCAAACCCTTGATCTGTTCCGATAAAGTTGGTTGCGATACGCCTAGGGTCCGCGCCGCCCGGCTCATGCTGCCTTCGCGCGCTACGGCGTGAAAGGCGCGGATCTGGTGATAATTCAACATTTTCTCCCCATGCCCAGCATCGAGCATTCATAGGAATTACCTATAATATATTACGAATATATGGATTGGACCGAATTTTATGACCTGCCTATGCTGCGGCCCATCACCAGCAGTTAGGGCGGGACAGGCAGATGAGCAGCATCGAAGCCGTGATTTTCGATTGGGCGGGGACGATGATCGACTTCGGCTCCCACGCGCCGATGGGGGTGTTTGTCGAACTCTTCCGCCGCAATGGGCTGGAGGTTTCGGTTGCTGAAGCGCGCGTGCCGATGGGGCTGCCGAAACGCGCCCATATCGCCGCAATGCTGGCCCAACCGCGTATCGCCGCCGCGTGGCAGAGCACGTTCGGCGCGGCATCGACTGAGGCCGATATCGACCGGCTCTATGCCGAATTCGGCCCGATGAATGTCGCCGTTGCTGCGCAATTCGCCGATTTGGTGCCGGGCGCGCTACCGATCATCGCGCGGCTGAAGGCCGATGGCGTGAAGATCGGCTCCACCACCGGTTATACGCGGGCGATCATCGAACAGGTGCTGCCCGTCGCTGCCGCCCAAGGCTATGCGCCGGAGGTCGTCGTTTGCGCCGACGATCTGCCCGAAGGCCGCCCCGGCCCGATGATGATGCATCATTGCTTTAAAACCCTCGGCCTCGCCGATCCGACCCGCGTCGTGAAGGTGGACGATACCGAACCCGGCATCGCCGAAGGGCTGGCGGCGGGCACTTGGACCGTGGGCGTTGCGGTTTCGGGCAATGCCGTCGGCCTCACCGTTGCCGCCTGGAACGCCCTCGCTCCCGCCGCCCAAGTCGAGCTTCGCCGCGCCGCCAGCCAAAAGCTGTTTGAAGCCGGGGCGCATTTTGTCGTCGATACCGTCATGGATCTGTTGCCGGTGCTCGATACCATCCGGGGCAAAATCGCCGCCGGGCATACCCCCGCGCCCTAACCCGTTTCGTCAGCCCAACCCCCTCCGATTTAAGGATAGACTCATGCCTGTTTCGCTGAAACTTGGGACGATGCTCACCGCCGCCCTGCTGCTCTCGGGCACCGCCCTCGCGCAGACCAAGCTCACGGTCTATACCGCCCTTGAGAATGACCAGCTTGGTCCGTTCAAAAAGGCGTTCGAAGACACCAATAAAGACATTGAAATCACCTGGGTGCGCGATTCGACCGGTATCATCACCGCGCGCGTCTTGGCCGAAAAAGCCAATCCGCAGGCCGATGTGATCTGGGGCGTCGCCCTTTCCTCCGTGCTGATGTTCGAATCAGCCGGCATTCTCGAAGCCTATGCGCCCCAGGGCCTCGCTGATCTGAAGCCGAGCTTCCGCGATAGCGCCAATCCGCCGAAATGGACCGGGATGGACGCCTTCCTGTCGTTCGTGTCGATCAATCAGCCGGAATTCGCCAAAACCGGCGCGGCCCCGATCAAAACCTGGGCCGATCTGCTGCAACCGCAGTTAAAGGGCAAGCTGGTCATGCCGAACCCCGCCTCCTCCGGCACCGGCTATCTGCAAGTCGCGGGCTGGTTGCAGTCGATGGGCGAGGAAAAAGGCTGGGCCTTTATGGACAAGCTGCACGACAACATGGGCGTCTACACCCATTCCGGCTCGGCCCCGCACGTGCAATCGGCCAAGGGCGAGCGCACCGGCTCGGTCGGGATCGATATGCGCGCGGTGAAGGAAAAGAATAATGGTGCGCCGCTCGACGTGATCGTGCCGACCGATGGCATTAGCTGGGATATGGAAGCGACCGCGCTCGTCAAAGGCCGCCCGAACGCCGAAGCCGCCAAGAAACTGATCGACTTTACGGTGTCGAAAGCCGCCCACGAACTCTACGGCAAATCCTACGCCGTCGTCGGTCATAAGGACGTGAATGCCGCGCCGAAGAATTATCCGGCCGATGCGGAAGCCAAAATGCTGAAAATGGACTTCGGCAAAATGGCCGCCGACCGCGATAAGGTTCTCGCCGAATGGACGCGCCGCTATGATGGTAAATCGGCTCCCAAGAACTAACACTTGATGTCGGTGAGGGGGCGAGGTTCGCCTCGCCCCCTCCCTTTCGCGCTGCGGAGGTTGCCATGACCCGCCTACTCGACGAGACATTGCCCATGACCGCCGCCGACGCCCTGCCCCTGGTTCCACCCTATTTATCGATGCGGGGCGTGAACAAATGGTTTGGAAAATTCCAGGCCCTGCGCGGGATCGACCTCGATATTCCCCCTTCCAGCTTCGTCTGTTTTCTAGGGCCGTCCGGGTGCGGGAAATCGACCCTGCTGCGCGCCATCGCCGGGCTCGACCGCCAAGATGAGGGCCAGATTTTTCAAGCCGGGCGCGATATTTCGCAGCTCCCGCCGGGCCAGCGCGATTTTGGGATCGTTTTTCAATCCTATGCGCTGTTCCCCAACCTCAGCGTTGCCGAGAATGTCGGGTACGGGTTGGTGAATCGCCGCGTGCCGAAAGCCGAACGGCAGCGGATCGTTGACGAACTTCTCAGCGTGGTCGGGCTCGCCGGATCGGGCGGGAAATTCCCCAGCCAGCTTTCGGGCGGGCAACAGCAGCGCGTCGCCCTCGCCCGCGCGCTCGCGGTGGAACCCGGTCTCTTGCTGCTGGACGAGCCGCTATCGGCGCTCGATGCCCGCGTCCGCCTGCGCCTGCGCGCCGAAATCCGCGACCTGCAACGCCGCCTCGGCATTACCACGATCATGGTTACGCACGATCAGGACGAGGCGTTGACGATGGCCGATATCATCGTGGTGATGAGCGACGGGCGCATCGAGCAGATCGGCACCCCCCAGCAGATTTACACCCGCCCGGCCAGCCTGTTCGTCGCCGATTTCGTCGGGGTGATGACCGCCGCCTCGGGTGAGATTCTCGCGCCCGGTCAGGTCCGCTGCGGCACCCAGGTTTTTGCGACCGAAACGGGTGGCCTCACCGGCCCCGTCGAAATCCGCATTCGCCCGGAAGCGCTGCATTTGGCCGAAACCCACGAGGGCCCCGTTAACCGCATCGACGGCACGATTGCCACCGTGACCTTTCACGGCCCCAGCCTACAGTTGGAACTCGACTGCGGCCTTGCGCGCGACATACCGTTGCGGCTCGACGTGGGCCAGCATTACCAGCAGGGCCGAACCCTTACCCCCGGCGCAGGCCTGAG
>NZ_JBILQX010000268.1:0-3548 GCF_044372965.1 Elstera sp.
CAATAAACGCATCGAAACCCTCATTCGCACCGATGTGGGACAAGTGCGGGCTTATCTGGAACTCAGCGCCGAAATCAACCTCATCGCAGGCTTGATCGCGGCGGGCGACGGGGCAGCAACACTCGATCAGATGCGCGCCTTAGAAGCCCGTTTTCTCAGCGCGGCCCACCAGGTCACCGGCTTGGTTTCAACCCTCGGCCCGGCGCTGGATAGCGTGATGACCCCCGCTATCGAAACCATGGTGGCCGCCGGAACCGGCCCCGATGGGGTGTTTCAGCAACGCCACGCCGAACTTCTTGCCCGCAGCCAAACCGATGTGCTGGCAAGCGGTGTAAGTGATACCGCAGGGCATCTGGTCGCCCAGGTTGGCGGAATCGTTGGCACCGCGCGCGACGCGATGCGCGCGGCCTCCAGCCGGGTGTCCGAGCGGATTTCAAACAGCCGCACGTTGCTGGTACTACTCGGCGTCAGTAGCCTCGCCCTCACGTGTCTTCTCTACTGGTATGCCGTGCGGCGGCGCATTGTCGGGCGGCTGCATCTGCTGACCGACGCGATGCAGGCGCTGAGCCAAGGCAACCTTGCCGCCCTGCTGCCCAAATCCGAAGGCCGCGACGAGTTGGACCGTATGGCCGCCGCCCTCAGCGTCTTCCGGGAAACCGCCGTTGCCCTCGTCGAAGAGCGCGCCAAGGCCGATGCCGCCCGGCAAGCTGCTGCCGATGAGCGCCGCCGGGCCACCTTAGCCTTTGCCGATGGGTTCGAGGCGCAAATGGGTACAGTCGTGACCCGCGTGCAACAAACCGTCGCCCGGCTCGAAGCCTCCGCGGCCGCGATGGACGCGCGCAGCCGCCAGATCCAGGCTGACGCACAGGAGGTGGTTCAGTCCGCAACGCTCGCCTCGCACCACGTGCAGGAAGTGGCGTCGGCCACCGAAGAGCTTTCCACCGCCACCTCGGTCATGGCGGCAGACGTTACCGCCTCCAACCGCTCGGCCGAAGAAGGCGTTCAAGCAACCCACCGGTCCAGCCAGACAATGGAAGCCCTCACCAATCTGACCGACCGGATCGGCGATATTGTCGGCCTCATTTCGATGATCGCCCGACGCACCAATCTGCTGGCGCTCAACGCCAGTATCGAAGCCGCGCGGGCGGGCGATGCTGGGAAAGGCTTTGCCGTGGTCGCCCAAGAAGTGCGCGTGCTCGCCAGCCAAACCGGCGAGGCGACCGAACAGGTGACGGCGCTGATCGAGGCCATTCAAAACGCGAGCCACAGCGCGGTTCAAACCTTGGCGGACGTGTCGGGCATCGTCAGCACCCTCAGCGGCACCGCCACCAGCATCGCCGCCGCGATTCAAGAGCAAGACGCCGCCACCCGCGAAATCGCCCGCAGCATCGCGGGCGCGGGCGATGGCACGCGGCAAGTTGCCGAAACCATCGCCCACGTCGGGGCCGCCGCCACTATCGGCAGTGATATGGCCGCCCGCGTGTTCGACGATACGCGCGAGCTTACGCAGGTGTGCGGTAACCTCTCCCACGAGATCGAGACGTTCTTGGCGTCTGTGCGGGCGGGATAGAGTACGCCACTCAATCGATTCGGCCTTGCCTGACTCACGCCAAGCAAGGCCCCTCGTTCTGACTAGGAGTCGAGCAGTGCTTTCGCTGCCGCCCGCGCGGCCTCTTCGGCGGATTGTTGGCTGTTGAAGAATTTGGTCACGATATCGGTGAGAGACGCCGTGGCATCGGCTGAGGCGGCGTGACCATAGGCGACGGTTGGCACGGCGCGGTTCTGGCCGATGGCTGTTTTGAAATCGGCCATCGTTTGCTGCGCGCAGCGATCAAACTTGGTCGGCGCAACATCGAGCCTTTGGCGAGGTTAAAGGCTTCTTGATTGGCGGGCTGCATAGTGGCTTCCGCGAGTGCTACCTGGCCCGCTGTGCGGTCTGGGTTGGTTTGGCGGAACATCGAGAAGCTATTCACAAGATAGCTAAAGCTGCCCTGGCTACCGGGAGTGGGGAAGCACAGGTAATCTTGATCGGGCTGTTTTCCGGCGGCAGTGAACTCGCCCTTGGCCCAATCGCCCATAATCTGCATCGCGGCCTCGCCGCGCATGACCATTGCCGAGGCAAGATTCCAGTCGCGCCCTGGGAAGTTCGGATCGACCATACCGCGCAAGGCGCGAAGCTGGCTGAAGATTTGCACCATCACCGGGCCTTTGAGCGCCGCAGAATCGCGTTCGACAAAAGCCTTCCTATAAAACTCCGGCCCGCCGACGCCCAAAGCGACTGAATCGAACAAGGTTAAATCTTGCCAAGGCTGCCCGCCGTGGGCCAAAGGTAGAATCCCCGCGGCCTTGAATTTTTCGGCCAGCCCGTTGAACTCTTCCCAAGTTTTCGGAATTGGGGCGTTGATTTTGTCGAACGCCGCCTTATTCGCCCACACCATATTCACCCGGTGAATATTGGTCGGAACCGAGACATAGACACCATCAACCTTGGTGAAAGATTTCACGGCATCGGGCAGAACCGCATCCCAGTTTCCAGCGCGGGCCGTATCATTCATATTGCCGAGCATCCGCGCGCGCGACCAGTCGATGATATCTTGGCCGAGCATCAACATGGCCGTTGGCGCATTGCCCGCGTTGATGCGGGTCAACATTACCGTTTTGGCGTTGCCGCCGCCGCCGCCCGCAACCGGCGCATCTTTCCAGACAACATTCCGGGTGGTGAGATCGTCTTTCAGCACTTTTAGCGCTTTGGCTTCGCCCCCGGAAGTCCAGAAGTGCAGCACTTCCACTTCTGGGCCAGCAAGCGCCATCGGGCTGAACACGGTGGTTCCCATAAGGGTGAGCAGCGCCACCCGCAGATGTTTCCGCATGATAAAGTCTCCCTATCTGGCTTTCCTGGCGAAAGACAGTTTTGTTGAGTTTCTCGAACTTGTTTCTAAACGCTTGACGTAACCAATTTATTGGAACGTTCCAATAAAAAATAACAAAATAGGCTGGAGCGAGTCAATATTATAGTTTTTTGGAATTTTTTTCCAAAAACTCTACAACAATCTCTGCAAACGCCCCACCCTTGGCGCTTCAATGCTCCACTTTTATTTCAAGACATGAAATAATATTTGCGCGCGGCGGGGCACGTGGGAGATATTCTCCTGGCGGCTATGCCTCAACCCCATGAACGGCCAGAACCTGCCGCATCCGGCGGGCGGCCCGTTCGGGATCGCTCAGAAGCCCGGCGGCGTCGGCCAAGCGGAATAATTCAGCGAGATGTACGAGCGACCGGGCGCTTTGATGCCCGCCGATCATGGTGAAATGATCCTGGTGCCCGTTCAGATAGGCCATGAAGACAACGCCGGTTTTATAGAACTGCGTCGGCGCTTTGAAGATATGGCGCGAGAGCGGCACCGTGGGAGCCAGCAGAGTCTCGAACGTGGCCCGATCACCCGCCGCAAGCGCGCTCAAGGCTGCCGACGCCGCCGGGGCGATGGCGTCAAAAATTCCCAGCAGCGCATGGCTAAACCCTTGCGCATCGCCGCCGATCAATTCGGCAT
>NZ_JBILQX010000269.1:0-3522 GCF_044372965.1 Elstera sp.
GCCGCCCGCGCCCCCTCCCCCCGTGTGAAAGCGCGACGGTGTATCGCCGCGACTGTGCGACGGGATTTTCGCGGACGCAATCCAGGAAATTGCCGTCAGGACAATGTCTCGCCAAACGGGCATAGTGCCCATGGTTTTTCTTATAGGGGCAGGGCGATGGCGCGGATCAACCATGTGGTTCTCTTCGGCTGGACGCCCGAAGCAACCCCCGCGCAGAAGCAAGCCTGCGCCCCAAGCGCTGGCGGGGCTGAAAGCGGTGATTCCCGGCATTCTCGCCTATTCAAGCGGCGACCAGAACAGCCCCGAAGCCCCTGGCCAGGGTATCGATTCCGGCTTCGTCATGACGTTTACCGATGCCGCTGCGCGCGACGCCTATCTGCCGCATCCTGCGCATCAGCGGGTGATCCGCGAGTATATCACCCCGATTCTCCGGCAGGTGCAGGTGTTCGATTACGCGCTGACCGATTAAGGCTTTTTCGCTAAAGGATTGAGGCGGAGCACGCGGCCTTCGGCTGAATCGGTGAGCAGATAAATCAGCCCATCGGGGCCTTGGCGCACGTCTCGAATCCGCTCGCCCATATCCTCCAGCAACCGCTCTTCGCTGATCACCGTCTCGCCCTGGAGGATCATCCGCACCAGGGCGCCGAATTTCAACGATCCAGTGAAAAGGCTCCCCGTCCACCCCGGATAGGCTTTGCCCGTGTAAAACAGCAGACCGGAGGGGGCAATCGACGGGTCCCAATAGTGCAGCGGCGGCTCCATACCGGGGGCCTTGGTGCCGATGCCGATTTTCGAGCCATTATAATCCTTGCCATAGGTAATCACCGGCCAGCCGTAATTCTTGCCCGCTTGGGGGCGATTAAGTTCGTCGCCGCCCTGCGCGCCGTGTTCGATGGTCCAAAGCTGGCCCGTCTCCGGATTGATCGCCGCCCCTTGCAAGTTGCGATGCCCGTATGACCAAATCTCCGGCTTCGCGTCGGACCGGGTGAGAAACGGATTGTCGCTAGGGGGCGAGCCATCACGGCGCACGTGCGCGATCTTACCGAGGGTCGTGGTGAGATCCTGCGCGCTATCGCGATAGGAAAAGCGGTCGCCAAGGGTGATGAACAGCGAACCATCGCGCGCAAAGACTAACCGCGAGCCGAAATGCGCCGTGCCATTGACTTTCGGCGATTGCCGGAAGATCACGCGCACCTCATCGAGCCCGCTTGCCGAGAGCGTGCCGCGCGCAACCGCCGTTCCCGCCCCGCCGGGGCCGCCTTCGCTAAAACTAAGATAAACGAGCTTATTGTCGGCGAAATTCGGATCGAGCGCCACATCCAGCAACCCGCCTTGACCGCGCGCCACGACCTGGGGCACGCCCGTCAAAGGCTCCGACAGACGCCCGTCGCGCGCAACGATGCGTAGCCGCCCTGGGCGCTCGGTAACAAGCATGCGGCCATCGGGCAAAAACGCGAGACCCCAGGGGTTTTCCAGGCCCTTGGCCACGGTCGCAACCTCCGCAATGCCTGGAATCCGGGGGGTTTGCCCGTGCGCCGGCACCCCGATCAGCGTTCCCAGCACCCATCCGCCAATCACCAGAGCAAATCGCACAATAAGTCTCCCCTCACTGCGACGCCTCACGAGATCAACTCAACTCGACCAACATGTGAAAGCGCACATGATCACAATTATATTAACTTGCATCTTAAAAGCTATCTTTTACGGGGCGAACAAATTTTCGCGATGCTCTTGTCACACCGCGCGATACCGAAGAGGATAAATATTAGTGTAGGCACCGGCATTTTGCATGGCCTCACAGCCTCACAGTATCGAGAGTCGCTCAGCATAAATTATATCTGAAATACCAGTTTTAAAAAGATATACAAACTCAAAGATATCGTAAATTTTTACTATAGCTAAAAAGAGACGCTGTGCAGGGCCTTTGCACGAAAGGGAACATCAATGAACCAACCGACGGCAACGCATCGTTTTCGCACGCAGCATAGCGAAATTGGGGATATTGTTGTAAAAATCGAAACCATCCTCGCAAAACCGGCCTGGAGTGCCCAGGCGCAAGATATTCGCCAGTCTTTCAGCGAACTTTCAGCGAAGCTCCGGATTCATCTCGCCCTGGAAGACGACGTACTTTACCCGCGCCTTGCCCGCCATGGCGACAGCAAAGTCCGCGATCTTGCGGTGCGCTATCAGACCGAGATGGGCGGCATTCGCCAGGTCTATGAGGATTTCCTAAGCCAATGGGTTCATTCCGGTAAGCTGCTGACCGACCCTGCCGGATTCCAGACCACCGCGAAGGGCTTGTTTGCCGCGCTGAAGGACCGGATTCATCGAGAAAATTCCGAGGTTTATACCCTGGTCGATTCGGTCGGCTGGTAAGGCATCACGCAGGCATTAATAAATTTTAAACAGGAAGCCAATTGGTCGGGCTGGTTGAAAAGCTATTCTCTGAATGTTAAATACGCATATTGGATGCATCTTTTTGAGGGTCGGTTAATGCCCAAAGCCACTATTACTGAACGATTTAGGGCGCAGCATAACGATATCGAACAGCGTATATGCGATGTTGAAGCCCAGCTTCGAAATAGTAATTGGCGTGAAAACATCACAGCTCTACGAGCAGAATTCACACAATTATCGGCAAAATTACGCATTCATCTTGCTTTAGAAGATAATGCACTTTACCCGCGCCTGTCCACCCATAGCAACTCTGATTTGAGTGCCTTAGCGCATCAATATCAACTTGAGATGGGTGACATTAGGGATAGATATGAGGACTTCATAACCGAGTGGTTACACGGCGAACGTCTTAGTCGTGAACCTACGGAGTTCGAGCGAAGCAGCGCTTTACTATTTTCAACCCTTCGTAATCGCCTTGAGCGTGAGAATACAGAACTCTATCCTCTAGCCGATACAGTCGGATAAACAGTCTTAGGGGCGGGTTTCGGTCGATCCCCGCCCCAGTAGGCACTATATACACATGATTTTAAGGTGCCTATTCCGCCGCCTGTGCCCGCCGAACCGGCGTCGGTTGATTGAGCCCGTTTGCAAGCTTCAGCGCTTCGAAATAGGCTGGGAAGGCCGGGCGATTAACGTAGCGCCCAGCACCGCGCACGGTGCGGAGTTCGCCCTTGGTATAAACCAACTTGCCCGCCGAAACCGTGTGGCTCGGGATGCCCGTTACTTTCAGCCCTTCGAAGATATTGAAGTCGACCTGCTGATGGTGGGTTTTGGCGCTGATCGTTTTGGTGCCCGAGGGGTCCCACACGACGATATCGGCGTCAGCCCCGACAGCAATCGCGCCCTTGCGCGGGTAGAGATTGAAGATTTGCGCCGCATTCGTGCTGGTAATCTTCACGAACTCATTTGGCGTCAGCTTGCCGCTGTTTACGCCCTTTTCCCACAGCACCATCATCCGATCTTCAACGCCACCGGTGCCATTGGGGATTTTGCTGAAATCATTGCGGCCTGCGGCTTTCTGCGGCGCGCAGAAACAGCAATGGTCGGTCGCCGTCGTTTGAAGAT
>NZ_JBILQX010000074.1:0-15527 GCF_044372965.1 Elstera sp.
CGCCTTTATTGTGTTTCAGCGCGCGATTACGCGCTCGTTTTCGAGCTTGCGGCGGGGGGCGGCATGAGCCGACAGAGGGTTGGAGAAATCGGCGGCCAGCCGGTTGAGGCCGTCACCCTCACCGGCGCTAGCGGGATGCGGGCGAAAATCTTGAGTTTCGGCGCGACCCTTGCCGATCTTTCCTTAGAAACCGCACAGGGGCCGCAGTCGGTCGTTCTCGGCCACGCGGCGCTGTCGGGCTATGCCGATAATCCCGCCTATCTGGGGGTAACGGCGGGCCGCTACGCCAATCGGATTGCGAACGGTCGGTTCTCTTTAGACGGGGCGCGTATCGAGGTGGACCGGAACGAGCGCGCCCGCCAGCATCTTCACGGCGGTGCGCCGGGCATATCCCATCGGCACTGGCAGATCATCGCCCAGACCGACACGATGGTGTCGCTCCAGTTGGCCTCGCCCGCAGGCGACAACGGCTATCCGGGGAATGCGGTCATCACCTGCATCTATGCGGTGCTGGAGCCCGGCACCCTTGCCGTCACCTATTCCGCCCTTTGCGACGCGGTGACGGTGATGAACCTCGCCCATCATTCCTATTTCACCCTCGCGCCGGGGAGCGATATCCGCGACCACCAAATGCAGATCGAGGCGGATTTCTACACCCCCGTGGATGCCGACCTTATTCCCACCGGCGAAATTCGGCAGGTAGCGGGAACGCCTTTCGATTTTCGGGAATTAAGGACGCTGCACCAACCGCCGACGACGCCCTACGACATCAACTTTGTGCTGCGCAAGCCGCTCGGGGTTTTTGGGCCATGCGTAACCTTGGTTGGCCCGGACGGAAAACTTCGGTTGACGGTCGCCACCGACGCGCCGGGAGTACAGGTCTACGACGGCTACGGGCTTGGCGCGCCCCACGGCGCTTACGCGGGCATCGCGCTGGAGCCGCAATTTTTCCCCGATAGCCCGAACCAGCCCCATTTCCCTTCGGCCCGGCTTGCGCCCGGCGCGGTGTATCGTCAGCGCACAGAGTATCGGTTTACGGTTGGATAGGGCGATTGGCCCCCAAGGCCTGCTGAAGCGCCTCAAATACCGCGCTCGCCCCGGGGGAGAGCATTTTATTGCGCAAGCGCACCAGCCCGAAGGGTTCAACCGAAATAACGTCCTTGAACGGCAGCGTGCAGTAGCGATCCGGCGTTTCAAACAGGTTGGCGACCGACCGGACGACAACGGTGATGCTTTGGTTGCGCGCGACGGCAGCCAGCGACATGAAGACCGAGCTGGTTTCCATCACTTGCCGGGGAATGGGCAGGTTTACCGCCTGGAACAGGCTTTCGATCCGCCGCCGCAACAAGGTGCCGCGCGGCTGCAAAACCCACGCTTGATCGACTAAATCATCCAGATTTATCTGAGCGCGCCCGGCCAGCGGGTGCCCCGCGCCAACGACAAAGCAAAGCTCCTCCTCCCCCACCTCTTCGTAGAGGAAGGAGGTGGGGTCGGCCCCCAGAGGAATTCGGCAGACTGCCATATCCAGTTTTGCGTCGAGAAGCTTTTGAATCAGTGTGTCGCTGGTATCGATCTGCACTGAAATCAGCAGGCCGGGGCGGGCATAACGAACGGATTCGACCGCCCCCAGGACAGCATCCACCGCCGGGGCCATCACGGTGCCGATCGTAACAGCCCCGCCTTCACCTGCCATAAGGGCCGAAAGCTCCTCCCCCGCTTGATTGAGTTCGGCCAGAACCATGCGCGCGTGCCGGATGAGCACCTGCCCATACCAGTTTGGCTCCAACCCGCGCGCCAGCCGCTCGAATAGGCGCAGGTCGAGCGCGGATTCAAGATCGGTGAGCAGTTTGGAGGCGGCGGGCTGCGACATGGTCAAAGCTTGAGCGGCCCGATGCATATTGCGGTGATCGTCGATCGCTTGCAGCAGTTGCAAATGCCGAAACTTCAAGCGGGCGCGTAGAAACCAATCGGCCGGGAGCTTTTTCATGGGGTCATCATACCTCCGACCAGAGGGCGCGCATATTCTGCGCCGCATGGGGTAGGGCGATTGCGGCATCGGCAAGCTCAGGGAGCCAGAGCTTTTCCCACTCAAACGAGAGCGGGCCGGTGAAATTGGCGATTTTCAGCAGAGCGAAAGCTTCCCCCAGGGGAACATCGCCGTCGCCTAGCAGCGCGTAACGGTAGCCAAGCCGGTGCGTGGCGTCGGGCCGCGAATCCTTCACGTCGCAGGCGCGGACCCATTTGCCGATCCGTGCCCAGGTTTCGGTGACGGGCTCCTGGGCGAGCCGATAGGGATGGTGAATGTCCCACAGCAGGCCGACGCCAGGATGATCGGTACGGCCCATGACCGCCGCCGCCCGGCGCGTGTCGCTGAAATCATCGTGGGTTTCGAGCAGTACCGTTACTCCGGTGCCCAAGGCGTTATCGGCGAGGGTGCGCAAGCCCGCCGCGACCCGATCTTGCGCGTCGGTCCGCGCCATCCCTGCCGGAACCGGCCCGCCGAACACGCGGATGAAGGGGATGCCGAGAGCCTGGGCGAGGTCGATCATCCCCCGCGCCCCTTGTAAATCAGTCGACCGTGCGTCCGCCAGGCGCACGGAGGTCAGTCGTATTTCTGGGGCAACCCCTGCGTCGGCAAAGCGGCGACGGGTGAGGGGGCGCGCGGTAGGCGCGAATTCGGGCAGGTTCAGTAGATCGAGTTCCCCGGCAACCGCGCGCAGACCGACGCCGCTGAACCCGAAGGCGCGGCTAAAGGCCAGAATCTTGCCGAGGCTTGCCGTTGGGCAGGCGAGCGTGCTGAAAAAACTCAGCCTCACGGGCGTTTGGACCGGGGCGGCCCCACCGACGCGCGCTCGACCAACTCCACCCCGACCGATAGTCGGCGCGAGCAGGGGCTGGGGTCGGCGATCAGGTCTTTCAGCAGGGCGACGGCGGCCCGTCCCATGTCCTCCCGATACACGCGCATTGTGGTCAGCGGCGGGTGCGAATGGTGGGCGATGGTCATATCATCGAAGCCAATCACCGAGTAATCATGCGGCACGCTATAGCCGCGCGCTTCGAGCGCTTGCAGCACACTAATGGCGATCACGTCGGTACAGCAGACGAACCCGGTTGCTGAATCAAGCCTTCCCTGGTCGAAGGCTCGGTGAATAGCGGTTCCGGCTTCGAACTCCTGCATATCATGCTCGTGCAGATCGATGAGATGTTGGGCGGGATCGTAGGCAATGCCGGCTTCGGCAAGGGCGTCGCAAAACCCATCCAGACGGCGAAGGCGGGAAATTCGGTGCTTGCGCGTGATATGCACCAGATTGCGGTGCCCCGCGTCCAGCAACCGCTGCGTTGCAAGCCAACCGCCGAAGCGATTGTCCGGCGTGATGCCCGACAGGCGCATCATCCGGTCCATGCCGTTGACAAGCACCGTGGGAATGCCCGAGGCAACGATGGGCTCTACTACCTCCGGGCCGTCCAAGCCGAGCATCAGTAGGGATTGCGGGGCCGAGGTTGCCAGCAGATCTTCGATTTCGGCTCGGCTCGTCGCTTCATTGCTCGGCAGCAGCCGGACGTTGGCGGTGAGTTGAGCCGATGTCGCGGCGTCCAGCATGCCGCGCATCACTTCTTCATAGAATTGACCGGAGGCAAAAAAGGCGGCGGGGGTTGCGATGGTGACACTGCCGATGCTGCCCGCTGGCGCCTCCGCGCGGGCCGATTTCGGCGCATAACCCATTTGATTGGCGATGGCCCACACGAGTTCCCGGCTTTTCGTGCTGACGCCGATGCGGTTGTTCAGCACTTTCGAGACGGATGCGACCGAGATCCCGGCTTCGCGGGCGATGTCGCTCAATGTTGGCGATAATTTCTCAACCATATCCGCCGCCTGCTCGCAGGGTCATAGCCCCACGTCTTACTCTGGAAATCCGAGCATCCCTTACCAGAAGAAATGCCGATGGCCCAGCGCGCGCATCAAGGCTTCCATGAAGTAGTAATCACCATAGGGTAGCATCGTATCGTTCAGCCCGCGCGGAATGTGGGACGCCCCATGTGCCAGCATGCCATGCGCTTTCGGGTCGGCGGTGAGATCGCAGGTTTCCAGCAAACCGTTCAACGGCCGGTCGCCGAAAGCCGTCCAGCGCTCGGCTTCCTCCCCCGGAACTTGCGCCGCGATAAGATAGGCCCCCGCCGCCATAATGGCTGCCGCTGAGCTTTCGCGAAAGGCAAGGGCCGGGTCGGTGACGCTGAAATCCCAAACTGGGACTTTATCGGAGCCCATCAAGGCTTCGGCCTTGGCGGCGAGGCGTTTGGCGATGGCTAGATCGGCGGCGTTCCCCGTCGTTAGCGCGCATTGCGCATAGCCGTGGATCATCCAGGCCTGCCCGCGCGACCAGCAGCTGCTGTCGATCAGCGTCTTGTCGAAATGGCGGCAATTGGCCTCGCGTTGCGGCTGGTGCCGGATAAAATTTGGGCGCCCTTGACCCCCGTGCAGCGCGACCGGGCGGCGGCTTATCTCACCCAGGCGCGGGCGTTTGCCCATGTCGACAATAATTGGAAGTTCTTCCGCTTGATGCTGGATATGGGGTTGAAGACGGTCGGTATCCCCGTCGATCAAGCCTCACACGATTTCCTATGCCCAGGAGCTTGAGGGCTTCTATTTAGGCGATGGCTGGTATCGCGACGGTATGGCGCGGCAGATCGATTATTACATTCCCTTCGCGTTCCATTTCTACGGGCTGACCCTGGCGGCGCTCGGCGAGACAACCGAATTCACCGCGCGCTACCGGGAGCGCGCCCGCCTATTCACCCAGGATATGGCCCATTGGTATGCGGATGATGGCCGCGCGCTCGCCTTCGGTCGCTCCATGACCTATCGCTTCGCCAATGCCGGTTTTTGGGGTGCGCTGGCGCTCGCGGGCGAAGAAACCTTGCCGTGGGGCGTGCTCATGGGGTTTTTCCTGCGTCAGTTGCGCTGGTGGGGTGCCAAGCCGTTTGCGGCGCGCGACGGGGTTTTGCCGGTGGGTTACGCCTATCCCAATCTGCTGATGTCCGAGAATTATAATTCCGGCGGCTCGCCCTATTGGGCGCTCAAAGCCTTTCTGCCGCTGGCCTTGCCCGAAACCCACCCGTTTTGGGTGGCGGAAGAAGTGGCAGCGCCTGCGGTCGCGGGGCCGGTGGCGCAAAAGCATCCCGGCTTTTTGCTCACCCATCCGCCTGGCGACGTGATTGCACTCGCCTCGGGGCAGCAGAACCAAGCCATGCGGTTCGGGGCGGAGAAATACGCCAAATTCGCCTATTCCGCCCGCTACGGTTATTCGGTGGAAAGCGACGAGCGTGAGTTTTTCGACCGGGTTTACGATAGTGCCCTGGCCTTTTCCGATGACGGCAAACATGGCCGCGTCCGCGAGGCCAACGAGGAAGCTTCAATTACGGGCGATACGCTCTATGCGCGCTGGCGGCCTTACCCCGATGTGTTGGTCGAAAGCTGGACCTATTGGGACGGCCCATTTCAAATCCGCCTGCATCGTATCGACACACCGTGCGAAGTGCACATTATCGAAGGCGGTTTCGCCGTGCCGCGAAGCGAACCGTTTGCGGATCGGATCGAGGATCGGGCTGGGCAGGCGTTGATCGAAACACCGGACGATATTTCGGCCATTCTCGATCTGGGATCGAGCCTTGCCCGCGTCGGCCTGAACCATAAGGCCCCGCCGAATACCAATCTGATCGCGCCGAAAACGATGGTGCCGCAGTTGCGGGCCACCCTTCCGGCGGGCCGCCACCTGCTCGCCTGTGCCGTCATCGCCCAGAAGGATAAGGCGGCGGTGCGCGCGGCGCTCGCCCAGCTCCCGGCGCTGCCCGATCTTGCCGCGCTCGACGCAAAAATCCGCACCCACGGCGTCCAGGTCTCGGCCATGACCGGCGAGGCCCAGCGCTAACCCCCTTTATGGAGATGTTTTATGGACAATCGCTACGCGGTCCATTTCGACCATGCCGAACGCATGGGCACGGCCGAATTGCGGCAGAATTTTTTGGTGGAAAGCCTATTCGAGCCGGGCGCAGTGAAGGCCGTTTACACCCATTACGACCGTTTGGTGCTGATTGGCCTTTGTCCGCTGGCAACCCCCTTGAGCTTGGGGGCGGAGCTTGCGAAGGCGGCAGGCGCGGCGGATTTTCTCGACCGGCGCGAGCTTGCCGTCCTCAACATTGGCGGGGGCAGTGCGCGCATTACGGCGGATGGCGAAACCTTCACGCTGGAGAATGAGGACGCGCTTTATATCGGTAAAGCTTCAACGGGCGTGAGTTTCGCCTCGGTCGATCCCGCCCATCCGGCGAAGCTCTAAGCCGTTTCGGCGGGGGCGCACGCCAAATTTCCGAACCGGAAAGTCACCAAGGCCGAAGCGGCACCGCAGCCGATGGGCAGCGCCGAAACCGCTAACAAACGCACGATCAACAAATATATTCACGATGGCTTGATGCCGACGTGTCAGCTCGTCGTGGGCCTCACGCGCTTCGAGCCCGGCAGCGTTTGGAATACCATGCCCCCCCATACCCACGACCGGCGCATGGAAGCCTACCTCTATTTCGATATGCCGGAGGATCGGCTCGTCGTTCATCTCATGGGCCGCCCGGAGGAGACGCGCTACCTGATCGTGCGCAATGAGCAGGCGGTGGTTTCGCCGCCCTGGTCGATCCATGGTGGCGCGGGCACGGGGGCTTATGCTTTCGTTTGGGCAATGGCGGGTGATAATCAATCCTTCAGCGACATGGATCATATTCCCATTCAGAGGCTTAAATAATGGCCAATCACTTCGACTTGACGGGAAAAGGCGCGTTGGTAACGGGTGCCCGCACGGGGCTCGGGCAGGCAATTGCGCTGACCTTGGCGGAGGCGGGGGCCGATATCATCGGCCTTGGCTCCTCGCCGATGCCTGATACGGAAGCCGCCGTTCGGGCATTGGGCCGCCGCTTCATTGGGGTGGAGCAGGATCTGACCCAGCCCGCCGATTTCGCCGTCCTCGTGGCGCGGTTGGAGCGGGAGGCGTTTCCCATCGACATTCTGGTGAATAATGCGGGCAATGTTCGGCGGGCCAATCTGCTGGAGTTCAGCGAGGCCGATTGGGATGCCGTCACGGCGGTGCACCAGCGGAGCCTATTCTTCCTGAGCCAGGCCGTGGCGCGCTCGATGGTCGCGCGCGGGTTTGGGCGGATCATCAATATCGCGTCGCTGCTATCGTTCCAGGGCGGCATTCGCGTGCCCGCCTATACCGCCGCCAAACACGCGGTCGCCGGGATTACCAAAGCGATGGCGAACGAGCTTGCTCCGCTGGGCGTGACGGTGAATGCCATCGCCCCTGGCTATATGGAAACCGATAATACGGCGGCGCTTCGCGCCGATCCGCAGCGGCAGCGGCAGATTTTAGAGCGCATCCCGCTCGGGCGCTGGGGCGTGCCGGAGGATCTGGCGACGGCGGTCTTGTTTCTCGCGGCCCCCGCGTCGGGTTATGTCACAGGCACGATTATTCCCGTCGATGGCGGTTGGTTGGCGCGATAAGGAGGCGGAATCGGGCTATCGTCGGTCGGCGCAATCTGCAAAAATGCGCAACCCTTCAGAGGGTTAACCTTTTTGGATGAAAGATTTCCGATTATGCCGACCCCGGCCGACCTGACCCTTCGCTATGCCGCCGCCCTTGGGATCACTCGGGAAGCGGGCGATAAAGCCGCCGATTTTTTCCGGCGTCGGCACGAGTTGGTCATCGAGCATAAAGGGTTGCAGGATGTGGTGAGCATCGCCGACCGGGCGGCAGAAGATCATATCGTCGGGGCCCTGCGCGCACTGTTCCCTGAGGATCGGATTTTGGGCGAGGAAGGCGGGTTTCAGGGCGGCGACGGTGCGGGTTGCTGGATTATCGACCCCATCGACGGCACCGCCAATTTCCTGCGCGGCATTCCCCATTGGTGCGTTTCGGTGGGGTTTATGGTCGGAACGACCTTGGAAATTGGGCTGATTTACGATCCGATCGTGGGGGAAATGTTCACCGCTCGGCGCGGGCAGGGGGCGTTTCTGAACGGGGCCAAAATTTCCGTAACCGGCGAGACCGACCCATTGAAGGCGCGCTTCGGCATTGGCTTTAATTTCAAAGCCTCCCCCGCGCTTACGGTTGAAACCATCAACCGGTTGGTCGCGGGCAAGAGCGAGTTTATTCGCGCAGGCTCGGGCTCCTTGGGTCTCGCCTATGTCGCGGCGGGCCGCTCGGATGGCTTCTGGGAAAAGCACATCAACGCCTGGGACGTTGCCGCCGCGCTGCTGATGATCACCGAAGCGGGCGGCCGAGTGAATGATTTTCTGGCGGGCGATGGGCTAAAGACGGGCGGCGAAGTGATCGCTGCAACCCCCGGCCTATTCGATCACCTCGCGACCGCATCGGGGTTCGGGCGGGAGGAGTGAGCGTGTCCCTCAAGCTCACCGCGAGCGATGAGGCCTTACGAAACGGCGAGGGCGGAGCCGCCGCCGCCGCCGCCATGGCGATTCTCACGGCGTTTTCCGAAGCCTTGGGGGCCGGAGCGCTCTTGGATATCTCCCGCGCCCATATCGATGGCTGCCTCTATCACGGTCAGGTGAGCCTCGATTTCGTTGATAAACTCGTTGCGGGCGGGGGCCGGGTGCGGGTGCCGACGACGTTGAACGTCGGCTCGCTCGATCTTATTCACCCCGAATTGGTGTTGCTATCGCCCGAAGAGCAGAGCCCGGCGCGGCGGCTGATGCAGGCCCATGAGGCCTTGGGCTGCATTCCCAGCTTCACCTGTGCGCCCTATCAAACCCTCTACCGACCCCAGTTCGGCGAGCAGATCGCTTGGGGCGAATCGAACGCGATTGTGTTTGCGAATTCGGTGATTGGCGCGCGCACGAACCGTTATGGCGATTTTATCGATCTCTGCTGCGCGCTGACAGGCCGCGCCCCCGCCTGGGGGTTGCATCTCGACGAAAACCGGCGGGGCGAGATCCTGTTCCGGCTAACCGGCTTTCCGGCGTCCCTAGAGCCGGCCGACGGGCTGTTTGTCGCCGTTGGGCTGCTCATCGGGGCCGCGAGCGGCGAGCGCGTGCCGGTGATCGACGGGTTGCCGACCCCGCGCGACGAGGACCAGTTGAAAGCCCTTGGCGCGGCGGCGGCCTCGGCGGGGGCGGTCGGGCTGTTTCATGCGGTGGGGATCACCCCGGAAGCGCCGACGCTTTCGACGGCTTTCGGTGGGCGCGCGCCTGCGGAGATTATTGAGATCACCCCGGCGGATGTGCGGGACGCGCTGGCGCATCTTTCCACCGTGCCCGATGGGGTGGCCCTGAGCGCGGTTTGTCTCGGCACGCCGCATTTTTCCGCCGCCGAATGGGACCGACTGATTCCGCTCCTGCGCGCGGCGGCTCCCAACAAAGGCATTCCGATTTACGTGAATACGGGCCGGGCGACGTTGGCGGCGCTGGAAGCTTCCGGCGCGCTCGCGGGTTTGGAAAATTTTGGCCTAATTCCGGTCGCCGATACTTGCACCTATATCACCGCGATTCTGCAAAAGCTCGATGGAGTGGTGATGACCAATTCGGGCAAATGGGCCCATTACGCGCCCGGTAATCTCGGCGTGCAGGTGGCTTTCGGGGAGCTGGAAGAGTGTATCGCCTCCGCCGTTGCCGGGCGGGTGGTGCGCCGATGATCCGGGACGGGCGGGCCTATGCGGCGGGGGAGGCGGAGGGATTGGCTATCGTCCTTACCGATCCGCTCAGCTTTTGGGGCGGGGTTGCGGTGGCGACGGGGGAGATTATCGACCGTTCGCACCCGCAGGTGGGGCAAAGCCTAGCGGGGAAGATTCTGGTGATGCCGTGTGGGCGTGGCTCCTCCTCCTCATCGTCCGTTCTCGCGGAATGTCTACGCCTCGGCACGGGGCCGCTTGGGATTCTATTGGCGCGGCCCGATCCGATCCTGACCGTGGCGGCGCTGGTAGCGGAATCGCTCTACGGCCTGCGCTGTCCGATTTTGGTGGCTGACATCAATGGGATTGCCACCGGGGATCGGCTGCGGCTGGCGGCGATGGGGGGGAGCGCGCAGGTAATGCGGCTCTAACGGCGAAATTCTTACCGATACAATTGCTGTTGCCGCGCGACCTGTGGAATGATTGCCCGCATGGATACCCGCCTGCCCCCGCAGCCTTCGGCTGACCCGACCCCCCTTGCTGCCGCGACCGACTCCCCCCCCGCCGGGCGCCGGGGACGCGCGCGCTCCGAGGCCGAGATTCTGGCGGTGGCCGAAGAGGTTTTCGCCACCTATGGGCTGCATGGGGCGACCACGGCGAAAATCGCCGAGCGGGCGGGGATTCCGAAAGCCAATATCCATTATTATTTCAGCACCAAGGAAGCGCTCTACCTGCGCGTGCTGAAGGATATTCTGGAAGAATGGCTGTCGGCGGCGGCCTTTGATGCCCATGATTCGGCCCGCCCGGCGCTGGAATCCTACATTCGCGCCAAGCTGCATTATTCGCGCGTCCGGCCCCAGGCGTCAAAGGTTTGGGCGAATGAAATTTTGAACGGTGCGCCGCTGATCCGCAAACATTTGGAAGATCGGTTGCTGGCCTGGGTCGATGCCAAGGCCTCGATTATCCAAGGCTGGATCGACCGGGGTGAACTTGCGCCCGTCGATCCGCGCCACCTGCTGTTTACGATTTGGGCAACCACGCAGCATTATTCGGATTTTGCCACCCAAATCACCATTCTGCTGCGAAAAGAGGCGCTGGAAGACGCGGATTTCGAGCAGGCGGCGCAGTTGCTAACCCAGATGGTCCTCGGCGGTCTCGCCAAACCCTTATAATGATGCTCTTGACCGTTTGGTCAGAAACTGGTCTGCTTTTTGCTCAACAGGAAGTGTTGGTGAAAAGCGCGGGCGTTAGACCGGCGCGGCCAACGATGGGTTTCGAGCGGGAGTAGGACAGCGGGGCATCGCCCCGAACGGGCAGGCTTGCCCGGCTGCCCCCTTCCGCAGGTTTGGGATTACGGCAGGGAGCAGGCCCGTGGCAGAGAGTGCAAAAGATCGGTCGAACATGGCGGTCAACGAGGGCCGCCTGTGGCAAAGCCTGATGGACATGGCCCAGATTGGCGCGACGGAAAAGGGCGGCGTCTGCCGCTTGGCCCTGACCGACCTTGACCGCGAGGGCCGTGATCTTTTCGCTAAATGGTGTAAAGAGGCGGGCTGCACCATCTCCGTTGATAAAATGGGCAATATTTTCGCCCGCCGTCCGGGGAAGAATAACGATTTGCCGCCGGTGATGACCGGCAGCCATTTGGATAGCCAGCCCACGGGCGGGAAGTTCGATGGCGTCTATGGCGTGCTCGCGGGCCTCGAAGTCGTCCGCACGCTGAACGATTTCGGTATCGAGACCGAAGCGCCCGTGGAAGTGGCGGTGTGGACGAACGAAGAGGGCAGCCGCTTTGCTCCGGCGATGGTGGCCTCGGGCGTCTTCGCGGGCGTGTTCGATCTGGACTATGGCCTGTCGCGCGCCGATCTCGACGGCAAAACCATGGGCGAGGAATTGCAGCGCATCGGCTATGCGGGCGATTTGCCCGTCGGCGGGCGTCCGGTGGGGGCTTATTTCGAAGCCCATATCGAGCAAGGCCCGATTCTGGAAGCCGAAACCAAAACGATTGGCGTCGTCACCCACGCGCAAGGCCAGCGCTGGTATGAAGTCACCTTGACCGGCCAGGAGGCCCACGCCGGGCCGACGCCGATGGAAATTCGGCACGATGCCCTGGTTGGGGCGGCGAAAATGGTGGTCGAGGTCAACCGCATCGGCCTGTCGCACAAGCCCTTTGGCCGGGCGACAGTTGGCTTGCTCAACGTCACGCCCAATTCGCGCAATACCATTCCCGGCAAAGTGTTCTTCACGATCGATTTCCGCAATCCGAACGAAGAGGCGCTGACGGCGATGGACGCGGAAATGCGCGCCTCGGTCGCCAAAATCGCCGCCGAGCACGGGCTAACCGTCGATCTCGTGCAGATTTGGCACTCGCCGGTCGTGACCTTCCACGATAAATGCGTCGGCGCGGTGCGCAACGCCACCCAGCGCTTAGGCTTCTCCAGCATGGAAATCGTCAGCGGCGCGGGGCATGACGCCTGCTACATCAACCGCGTCGCACCCACGGGCATGATTTTCATCCCCTGCGAAGACGGCATTAGCCATAACGAAGTCGAAAACGCCACGGCGAGCGACTGTGCGGCGGGCTGCAATGTATTGCTGCATGCGATGGTCGAAGCGGCCTCGGCGTAAATCGAAAATCTTGACTAAATGGTCAATTTTTTGCTTGACCGTTTAGTCAAACAATAACATCCTTCAAATAATCACAATAAACATCAACAGGGTTCGAAGTCATTTCGCAGAAGCGGAAGACGGAGGGGTTCATGAAGGATTTGGTGGATATTACCGCAGGCCGCCTGTCGCCAGGGGTTCTTGCGGAGAATTTCGGCGACGCGCACCCGCCGCTCACCCCGGCGCAAGCGCTGGTCGAGGCGGATCGCTGTCTGTTCTGTTACGACGCGCCCTGTGTGGCGGCCTGTCCGACGGGCATCGATATTCCGAGCTTTATTCGGAAAATCGGCACGGGCAATTTGAAGGGCTCGGCCACCGATATTCTGTCGGCGAACATCATGGGCGGCATGTGCGCCCGCGTTTGCCCGACCGAGATTCTGTGCGAGCAAGCCTGCGTGCGGAACACCTATGAAGATAAGGCCGTGCAAATCGGCGCACTGCAACGGCGGGCGGGCGATTGGCTGTTCGAACAAGACGTGCAGATTTTCACCCGTGCCGCCCATACGGGCAAGCGCGTGGCCGTGGTCGGCGGCGGTCCAGCGGGCCTCTCGGCGGCCCATAAGCTCGCCAGCCTCGGCCATGATGTGACGGTTTATGAAGGCCGGGCCAAGCTCGGCGGGCTGAATGAATATGGGATTGCGGCTTACAAGACGCCCCATGATTTCGCTCAAAAGGAAATCGACTATATCCTCGCCATCGGCGGCATTACCGTTGTCACCGACTGGAAACTCGGGCGCGATGGCTCGCTAGAGGATCTCCAAAAAGGTTTCGATGCGGTTTTCCTCGGCCTCGGTTTGGCCGGGGTGAATGCGCTGAATGCGCCGGGCGAAGAGTTGCCGGGCGTGGAAAATGCGGTCGATTTCATCGCCAAACTGCGCCAGACGGCGGACCTTGCGCAACTTCCCATCGGGCGGCGCGTGGTGGTGATCGGTGGCGGCAATACCGCCATCGATGCCGCGACCCAGGCGAAACGCCTCGGCGCGGAAGACGTGACCCTCGTCTATCGGCGCGGCGTCGAAACCATGACGGCAACCCCGGTCGAGCAGGAATGGGCGCAGACCAACGGCGTGAAAATCAAACATTGGGCCAAACCCGTGAAGGTTGAGGCGACCGATGGCATGGCGAGCGGCATTACCTTTGAATATACCACGCTGACCGGCGGCGCTGTGACGGGGACGGGTGAGACCTTCACCCTGGCCGCCGATCAAATTTTCAAAGCCATCGGCCAAACCTATGCCGAACCGGAATTTCCGGGGCTGGTGCTGGAGAAGGGTCGCATCAAGGTCGATACCGACCGGCGCACGTCGCTGCCGAACGTGTGGGCGGGCGGCGACTGCGTTGCGGGCGGGCAAGATCTTACGGTGGCCTCGGTCGAGGACGGCAAACAGGCCGCGCTCTCGATCCATGCGACCTTGACGGCTTAGGGGGATAGAGCAATGGCTGACTTGCGCACCAATTTCGCCGGAATCAAATCGCCGAACCCCTTCTGGCTGGCCTCGGCCCCGCCGACGGATAAGGCCTATAACGTTATCCGCGCCTTTCAGGCCGGGTGGGGTGGCGTTGTGTGGAAGACGCTGGGGGAAGATCCGCCCGTGGTCAACGTCACCTCGCGCTACGGCGCGTGGCACGATGGCGACCGCCGGGTGATGGGCTTCAATAACATCGAGTTGATTACCGACCGGCCCCTTGCGGTTAACTTACGGGAAATCAAGGAAGTAAAGCGCGATTGGCCCGACCGGGCCATGATCGTATCGCTGATGGTGCCCTGCAACGAAGACTCGTGGAAAAACATCCTGCCGCTGGTGGAGGAAACCGGCGCGGATGGGATCGAGCTGAACTTCGGCTGCCCGCACGGCATGTCCGAACGCGGCATGGGCGCGGCAGTGGGCCAAGTGCCCGAATATGTCGAAATGGTCACGCGCTGGTGCAAGCAGTACACGCGCATGCCGGTGATCGTGAAGCTCACGCCGAATATCTCGAACATCCTCGGCCCGGCGCGGGCGGCGAAGGCGGGCGGGGCCGATGCGGTATCGCTCATCAATACGATCAACTCGATCATGAGCGTCAATCTCGACAAAATGGCCCCAGAGCCGGTGGTCGACGGCAAGGGCACCCACGGCGGCTACTGCGGCCCGGCGGTTAAACCGATTGCGCTGAACATGGTGGCGGAAATCGCCCGGACGATGGACACGCGCGGCCTGCCGATTTCGGGTATCGGCGGCATCACGACGTGGCGGGACGCGGCGGAGTTCATGGCGCTGGGCTCGGGCTCGGTCCAGGTTTGTACCGCCGCGATGGTCTATGGCTTCAAGATCGTCGAAGACATGATTGATGGGCTCTCCAACTGGATGGATAGCCAAGGCTACGCCAAACTCGATGATTTCGTCGGCAAGGCCGTGCCGAATGTCACCGACTGGCAGTACCTGAATATCAATCACGATCTGAAGGCGCGGATTAATCAGGATCTGTGCATCTCCTGCGGGCGCTGCCATATCGCGTGTGAGGATACGTCGCATCAGGCGATTGCCAAGGAGAAGGACGGCAAGCGGTACTTCGAGGTGGTCGATTCGGAATGCGTTGGCTGTAACCTGTGCATGATCGCCTGTCCGGTGCCCGATTGCATCACGATGGAGGCGGTGGATACCGACCGGCCTTACGCCAATTGGACGACGCACCCCAATAATCCGATGGCAAAAGCGGCAGCGGAGTAGGGTAAACGGGCATAGGCTTTACACGGCCTATGCCCGTTCTTCTTTTCGGATAGACTTGCTAGGGTGGTGACGGCGCGAATGCAAAAGGTGATGCGGATGGACGATATGAGCGGGGCCGCAAGCGGTTCCCCCAAGGCGGCGGACGCGCAGGCGGTAGTGGAAATTGCCGATCTGTCGCTGGTCTATCAAACCGCCGACCATCCGGTTACGGCGCTGTCCAATGTCAATCTGACCATCAATAAGGGAGACTTCGTTTCTTTCATCGGCCCCTCGGGGTGCGGTAAGACCACGCTAATGCGGGTTGTTGCCGATCTCGAGCACCCGACCTCGGGTACGGCCCTGGTCAATGGCGGAACCCCGGAGCAGGCGCGGCTCGACCGGGCCTATGGCTACGTCTTCCAAGCCCCGACGCTCTACCCGTGGCGTTCGGTTGAGCGCAACGTGATGCTGCCGCTCGAAATTATGGGCCTACCGAAAGCCGATCAG
>NZ_JBILQX010000075.1:0-15482 GCF_044372965.1 Elstera sp.
TCACGATCCGCCTGCTCGATCCGCCCCTGCACGAGTTTCTGCCGCACACGGAAGCCGAAATGCAGGAAGTCGCGGTGGCGTCGGGCAAAGATCTCGCCTTCGTTAAAGCGCGCGGTTCGGCTTTGCATGAATCGAACCCGATGCTCGGCCATCGCGGTTGCCGCCTCGGCGTGACCTATCCTGAAATCTACGAAATGCAGGCGCGGGCGATTTTCGAAGCCGTGGTCGAAGTGCAAAAGACCAGCGGCGCGACCGTAGAGCCGGAAGTGATGATTCCACTGGTGTCGACCCGCAAGGAACTCGATCTGCTGAAAGCGGTGATTGACCGGGTGGCGGGTGAAGTGTCGGCGGCGTCCGGCGTGAAACTCACCTATCTCGTCGGCACGATGATCGAACTGCCGCGCGCGGCCCTGCAAGCCGGGAAAATCGCCGAATCGGCGGAATTCTTCAGCTTCGGCACCAATGATCTAACCCAGACCACCTTCGGCCTGTCGCGCGACGATGCGGGCAGCTTCCTGCAATCCTATCTGCGCCAAGGCATTCTTGAAGAAGACCCCTTCGTCTCGCTCGATCAAGAAGGCGTCGGCGAGTTGGTGCAGATCGCCGCCGAACGGGGGCGCAAGACCCGCGCCGATCTGAAACTCGGCATCTGCGGCGAGCATGGGGGAGATCCGGCCTCCATCGCTTTCTGTCAGAAAGTGGGACTGAATTACGTGTCCTGTTCGCCTTATCGCGTGCCCATCGCCCGATTAGCGGCGGCGCAAGCGGCGCTCGCAGTAAGCTTCAATAAGGACAACCTATAATATTCATTCTTCAAACGGGAGTCGCAAAACGGCTCCCGTTTCTTTTGCTGATGCCCCTGTTATTCTATTTTGAGTGGATTTAATTTACGAAATATTTTTACAGGTTCAATATTCCTAAAAAATATATCGAGTCACGTTAAGTATTTGTTTATATTCAAAGCCTTAGGCTTGTGGCTAAATTCGAAAGGCAGATGGAACAAGCGAAGGAGGGCGTATGACGACCGGCAGTGCCCATCGCGTTTTCCTGATGCGGGCCGGAACGGTGCTCGGCACTCTCGCCTTCATCGCAGCCGTGTTTTTACAAGCCTCGGTGAATATCCGCAGCAATGAGGATACCGCGCAGCTCGCAACCTCGCGCGCGGCGGATATGACGACGCGCTCCTTACGCTCGTTGATCGACCAAACCTTTGGCCAGTTTGATCAAGCGATTCAACTGCTCGGCCCGCAACTTACCCTTCCCCCATCGAATACGCTGTTGCCGCTGGATAAACAGATCGGCCCATTGATCCGGGCGTTGGACGCGGCGACCGGGGCCATAATTCTTTCGCCAGATGGCCAGGTTTTGGGACGCTGGGGGGAGGATCTGCACGATCCCTTGAGTTCCGATCTCTATCAGATTCCCATCTCGACTGAAAAATTTACCGTGGAAGCCGTCGATCAGATGGGACGCCCCGGTCGTGTTACCCTGGCCCGCTGGGTTCGATCCGAGGGGACGGGCGCGCGGGCGGTTGTTTTGGTCACGTTGGACCTAAAGCGGCTGCTTCCAGCCGAACTTGCCGATCAACTGGGGCCGGACGGCCGCCTCGGCCTGCTGGGGCGGGACGGGCTTGCGACGGTGGTGCTGAAACCGGGGCGTCCAGGCCTGCAGGCCGGAAAGCCCGTGGCGCTCACTGGTGCCGCCGGTTCAAATAACTCCCCTGCGACAGGCGTTTTGCCGACTGGGGTGCTGGCCGGTGTGGAGCTGGGGGAAGAAATCATCTGGCGCATTCCGCTGCGCACGACCGAGCTTGATCTGTTTTTCGCTTTCCGTCCGGCCGAGGCGCTCGCCGCCGTGCGCGACAGTGCGCGGAATGCCTGGATTGTCGCCTATGCCGCCTCGCTGGTCGTCTTGGTGCTGGGGGTTGCGCTGATGGTGCAGCTGACGCGCGTCGAGCGCAACAGGCAGCGTTTGGACGCCCAGGATGCGGCTTTGCGCGCCAGCAATGCCAAGCTGGAGGCCGCGCTTGCCCATATGAACCAGGGCATCGTGATGTTCGATGCCGAGGGGCGTATTCTACTCTATAACCGGCGCTATCTGGATATTTTCGGGTACGATCCCGATCGCTCCTACCTGAACTTTACGCTGCGCGATCTCTATGCGATGGCCGAACAACTGGGCCGCCTGGGCCCGATGGTCGACGCTGAACATATTCAAGCGCGCCTCGATAGTTGGGAGAAGGGCCAACGGCTTCAGTTCATTCGCCAACTGAGCAACGGCACCTATGTCGAGTGCCGTCACGAGCCGCTGGCGAGCGGCTGGTCGCTTTCGACCTACACGGACGTGGGCGATTTGATCCGTACAGCCAATGCTTTCGCCAAAGCGAAAGACGAGGCCGAGCAAGCAAATCGGGCAAAATCGGCCTTCTTGGCGAATATGAGCCACGAGCTACGCACGCCCCTGAACGCCATCATCGGGTTTTCCGACGCGCTGATTGGCGGTTATTTTGGCACGGTCGCGCCGAAGCATTTGGAGTATCTGCGCGCTATTCAATCGTCGGGCCGCTATCTGCTGGATCTGATTGCTGATATTCTCGATATTGCGAAGATTGAAGCCGGGCGCTACGATTTGCAACCAACGTGGCTTTTGTTCGACGGGCCTGTGCAGGAGGCGTTAACCCTGCTTGCCCCGCGCGCCGACAAAGCCCGCGTCGATCTGGTCGCGAAAATCCCGGAGGGGTTGGCGGTCTATGCCGATGAGCGGGCGTTGCGGCAAATTCTGCTCAATCTCCTCAGCAATGCCGTCAAATTCACGCGGCCGCCCGAAGGTGCGCGCGGAATCATATCGGTCAAGGCGGTCCTTGCCCCGGACGGGAGCGGCGTGACCTTAACCGTGCGGGATAATGGCATTGGCATTCCTTCTGATATGCAGGAGGCTATCCTTCAGCCGTTCGTGCAGGTCGAGGCCGCGCAAACAACGGCGGACGGCGGGACCGGCCTTGGCCTGTCCATCGTCCGCGGCCTGCTCGAGGGGCATGGCGGCAGCTTAACGCTTGAAAGTGAAGTAGGGGCGGGAACGGTGGTCCGCGCTTGGTTCCCGCATCCGCCCAATCTTGAAGCGCGCAGCCCGGCGTAAGCGCGGCATGATTCCCAAAAGCGGTTTCCCAAGCTTAGGGCAGTTCTCCTAAGCGCTTCTGAGTGCAGACAATTGACCTGTTTCCGATGGTTGCACCCGCGCAGGATTTGCCCTAGTCTCCGCCGCCTAAAGCCGTATAGGTCAGCCCACTTGGCGGAAACGGTAGACGCACCGGACTTAAAATCCGTTGGCCGCAAGGCCGTGCCGGTTCAAGTCCGGCAGTGGGCACCAACAGCATGGTTTGGATCGGATAGGGGCGCAGTCTTTGCCCCGGTACTTGCATTCGTGCCCGCTGGGGCGCACATTGCCCCCGCCTTTTTAAGGAGGCGGCGGCCCGGTTCAGCCCGAGTTTCATCGTCGAGAGCAAGTATCGGTAAGGAACTTATCCAGCATGGTGCATGGCGCGGCAGACGAACGTAAGGCAACCCTGTTCAAGCTGGCTCTTGCCGCCGTTGGGGTCGTTTTCGGCGATATCGGCACCAGCCCCCTCTATACTTTGCGGGAATGTTTTACCGGTCATCACGCGCTGCCGCTGACCGAAGATAATATCCTTGGCATTCTCTCGCTCATTATCTGGTCGATCACCTTTGTCGTGACGATCAAATATGTGGTGTTCGTCACCCGCATCGATAACGAGGGCGAAGGTGGGGTTTTGGCCCTGCTGGCCTTGGCGCTGCGGCACGTCAAAAAGGCGCGCTATGGGACCGGAACGCTCGTGGCGCTCGGCCTGTTCGGGGCCTCGCTCTTCTATGGCGATAGCGTGATTACGCCCGCGATTTCGGTGCTGTCGGCGATGGAAGGGTTGAAGATAGCGACCCCTTTGTTTGAGCCGTTCGTAGTACCCTTTACGCTTATTTTGCTAACCGGCTTGTTTATGATCCAAGAACGCGGCACCGAGAAGGTGGGGGCTTATTTCGGCCCCATTGTTGCGCTTTGGTTTTTGGCATTGGCGCTCTGCGGGATTTATCAGATCATCGATAATCCGCGCGTGCTGCTCGCCGTGAGTCCCTCCTATGCCGTAAAATTCTTTATCCATCATCAGTTCTACGGGTTCTTTACGCTGGGCGCGGTGGTGCTGGCGCTGACCGGGGCGGAAGCGCTATATGCCGATATGGGGCACTTTGGGCGCAAGCCGATTGTGGCGGCCTGGGTTTGGTTCGTCATGCCCGCGCTGATCTTGAACTACCTCGGTCAAGGCGCGCTGTTGATGCACAATCCGGCGGCGTTGGAAAACCCCTTCTATCTCGCTTTCCCGTCGTGGGCGCTCTACCCGATGGTCTTATTGGCCACCTGCGCGTCGGTGATCGCCAGTCAGGCTGTTATTTCGGGCGCGTTTTCGATCACCCGGCAGGCGATGCAGCTTGGGTATTCGCCGCGCATGGACGTGCAACACACCTCCGAGCAGGCTATTGGGCAGATTTACATTCCGCAGGTGAATTGGGGGCTGTACGTCATCGTCATCGGATTGGTCGTTTCCTTCCAATCTTCCTCTAACCTCGCGGCGGCTTATGGGATCGCGGTGACGGGGACGATGGTGATGACGGCCCTGCTGTCCTATGTCATCGTCCGACATAAATGGGCGTGGCCGCGCAGCTTAGCGCTGTTGGTCGTCGGGCCGTTTCTCGTCGTCGATCTCGCTTTCCTTGGCGCGAACTCCCTGAAGATTCTCGATGGCGGCTGGTTCCCGCTGGTGATGGGGGCGATGCTGTTCTCGTTGATGGCAACCTGGAAGCGCGGGCGCGAGATTGTGGCGGAACGTTTGCAGGAAGGCACGATTCCGCTGGCCTCCTTCTTCTCGCGGCAATCGAGCAGCAAAACCACGCGCGTGCAGGGCACGGCGGTGTTCATGACCGCCAATAATCAGCAGGTACCCTATGCGCTGCTGCATAATCTCAAGCACAATAAAGTTCTGCACGAGCGCGTGATTCTGCTGACCGTGAGCACCGACAACGTGCCCTATGTGTCGGAACGCGACCGGCTGGTGCTGCAACCTTTGGATCAGAATTTCTTCCGCATTCAAGTGCGCTACGGGTTTGCGCAAGACCCCAACGTGCCGGCGGTATTGCAGCGCTGTAAGGAATTGGGCTTGCCGATCAGCATGATGGACACCAGCTTCTTCCTGTCGCGCGAAACGCTCATTTCCACCATTCGACCGGGGATGGCGCGGTGGCGGGAGAAACTGTTTATCAGCATGGCCAAGAATGCCGTGAGTGCGACCGACTTCTTCAAAATCCCCGCCAATCGCGTGGTTGAACTCGGCACGCAGATCGAGTTGTAATCAGTCGCCTTTCTTTTTTGTGATTCGGAGTTTCCGCTGTAATGACGCGCCCGCTGCCCAATTCCTACCGTACCGGCCCCGATGCCGACGGCCATTTTGGCATTTTCGGCGGGCGCTATGTGGCCGAAACCCTGATGCCGCTCATCTTGGACGTCGAAAAAGCCTATGCGACCGCTAAGGCCGACCCTGAGTTTAAGCGGCAGATGGACTATTACCTCGCCGATTATGTGGGCCGCCCCAGCCCGCTCTATTTCGCCGAACGGCTGACGGAAAAGCTCGGCGGCGCGAAGGTCTACTTCAAGCGCGACGAGCTGAACCATACCGGCGCGCATAAGATCAATAATTGCTTGGGCCAAGTGCTGCTGGCGAAACGCATGGGCCGCACCCGCATCATCGCCGAAACCGGCGCGGGTCAGCACGGCGTTGCGACGGCGGCGGTGTCGGCGCTGTTTGGTCTGCCCTGCACGGTCTATATGGGCGCGGTTGATATCGAGCGCCAACAGCCGAACGTCTTCCGCATGCGCCTGTTGGGCGCGGAAGTCAGGGCCGTCGAATCGGGCTCGCGCACGCTGAAAGACGCGATGAACGAAGCCCTGCGCGACTGGGTGACGAATGTCGATGATACCTTCTACGTCATCGGCACGGCGGCAGGCCCGCACCCTTACCCGATGATGGTGCGCGACTTCCAATCGGTCATCGGGATTGAAACCCGCGAACAGATTATGGCGAAGGAAGGCCGTCTGCCGGATCTGCTGGTGGCCGCGATTGGCGGCGGCTCCAACGCGCTCGGCCTGTTCCATCCGTTCTTGGACGATACCGACATTGCCATGATCGGCGTGGAAGCGGCGGGCGAGGGGGTCGATACGGGCCGTCACGCGGCTTCGCTCACGGGGGGGCGGCCAGGGGTGCTGCACGGCAACCGCACCTATCTGCTGCAAGACGACGACGGGCAGATCATCGACGCGCATTCGATTTCGGCGGGCCTCGATTATCCCGGCATCGGGCCGGAGCATTCCTATCTCCACGATATTGGCCGCGTTCAATATCATTCGGTGACGGACGCGGAAGCGCTGGATGCCTTCCAAATGCTCTCTAAGCTTGAAGGCATTATTCCGGCGCTAGAGCCCGCCCATGCGCTGGCCGAAGTGGTCAAAATCGCCCCGACGATGGCGCGCGATAAGATCATTGTGATGAACCTCTGCGGTCGCGGCGATAAGGATATTTTCACCGTCGCCCGCGCGCTAGGAGTGAGTTTGTAATGAGCCGCCTGAATGCGACCTTTCAGCGCCTGAAGTCCGAAGACCGGGCGGCGCTTATCACCTTCGTCACCTCCGGCGATCCCGATTACGACACCAGCCTCGCTTTGCTGCGCGGCCTGCCGGCGGCGGGGGCGGATATCATCGAACTCGGCATGGCCTTTACCGACCCGATGGCCGATGGTCCCGCCATTCAGGCGGCCAATCTGCGCGCGCTCGCGGGCGGGCAGACGTTGGCGAAGACGTTAAAGCTGGTCGAAGCTTTCCGGGAGACCGATCCAACCACGCCGATCGTGCTGATGGGCTATTACAATCCCATCCATTCGATGGGGGTTCCGGCGTTTCTGGAGCGGGCCAAGGCCGTTGGGGTCGATGGGCTCATCATCGTCGATCTTCCGGCGGAAGAAGACGGCGAGCTTTGCCTGCCGTCGCAAGCCGCCGGGCTCGATTTCATCCGGCTGGTGACACCGACGACCGACGCCTACCGGCTGCAAACCGTGATGCGCAATACGCGCGGCTTCGTCTATTACGTCTCGATCAATGGGATCACCGGCGCGGCGTCGGCCACCGATCAGGCGATTGCGGACGCGGTGAGCCGCCTGCGCGCGGCGACGGACCTTCCGATTGCCGTGGGCTTCGGTATCCGCACGCCCGCCGCCGCTGCGGCCGTGGCGCGCGTCGCTGATGCTGCCGTGGTTGGCTCGTCCATTGTGCAATGTTTGGCCGATAGTCTCAAAGACGGGAAAGCGACGCCGCAGACCGTGCCGCAGACGCTGGCCCTGGTGGGGGATCTCGCAAACGGTGTGCGCACCGCGCGGGCCAGCGTTTCCGCATGACGCCCGCCGATTTCATGGGCCATGCCATAGATCTTTCGGTCCGCCGCATGCGCGAAGGCGCGGGCGGACCGTTCGGCGCGGTGATCGTGAAAGACGGCAAGGTCATTGCCGAGGGCTGGAATCAGGTTACGTCCAGCAACGACCCCACGGCCCATGCCGAAGTGACGGCCATCCGCCGCGCTTGCCAGGAACTCGGCACCTTCGATCTGCGCGGCTGCGAAATCTATACGAGCTGCGAGCCCTGCCCGATGTGCCTTGCCGCCATCTATTGGGCGCGGCTCGATCGCATCTACTACGGCAATACCCGCCAGGATGCGGCGGCGATTGGGTTTGACGACGAGTTTCTCTACCAAGAACTGCCGAAACCCATCGACGCCCGGTCGATTCCGACCACCCAACTCGACGCGGCGCGCGCTAAAGCCGCCTTCGACGAGTGGGAGCGGAAGGATGATAAGATCCGGTATTAGCGGGAATGCCGACGCGCGCGCTCATTGGAACCTGCGCGACGCGCCTTGCCTTTGCCAATAGCGGCCTGCCGGACGCGGCACCGGATCTGCCGCTGCTCCGGTTTGACTTCGAGCGCACGTCGATCATCTCCCTCATTTCGCAGCCGCTGGAGCCCGACCCGGAGTGGCTGTCGCCGAACCTGCCCGAGCATGAGCGGCGCTGGATCGAGCAGGATTTCCGCAAGGACTTCTGGGGCCGCTATCTGCCCGTTATCGATTTTCTCTATTTGGATTTTTTAGGCGACGGGCACCCGATCATCGAACCCCACGATACGCGGAGCGCCTTTAAGCAATATTGTTTGAGTTCCCAGGCTAACCCTGCGGTGGTGCCCGAAAAATATATCCTTCACCGCTGCCCGCCGAATGGGCACGCAGACGCGGACGGGTATCTGACACTGTGGGAAAACGCTTTTTATGCGTTCGTCTATAAGGTTCACGCGCTTAACCCGCGCTGCCGCATTATCGTCCATGAATTCCGCTTGGCCGAGACCTTTGAGGATGGGCAGCCGGTGGCGGCGCACGATGTGCTGGACTATACCGAGTTCTATCAACGGGTTCATGCGATAGCCCGCACCTGTCCAAAGGTGACAGTGGTGACGCCCGTGGTCCCCGTTGTCGCGCAGCGCGGGCACGCCTATGGCGACGCACCGCAGCATCTTACTGCTGACTATTATCACGCCTTAGCGCGCGCCATTGTAGCTGCAGAAATTTCTTAATGTGTTCTTTTGCTTGGATAGAGCGATTTAAATACGATTAAAACTTTAATACAACAACCTATAATTTAGTATATGAAAAAATATTTGTTTGATAGTTGTGCCTTGACGCGCAAGGAGATCGTGCATGGCGCTGGGCTATATTGTTCTCTATGTTCCCGACGTGGCGGCAACGGTGGATTTTTACGAAACCGCCTTTGGGTTTCAAAAGCATCGAGAGGCTCGGGCGAGCGGCGCGGTTGATTTGATTTCCGGAAAAATGATTATCAGCTTTCTGTCGGAGGCCGCTGCAAAGGCCCTGGGTCATCCTTTCACCCCGTTGCGCCCGGACGTGCCGCCGCCTGGCGTTGAGTTGATCTTGGAACGGGTGGAGGTTTTGCCCGCCTATATTCGTGCGCTGCTGGCTGGGGCGGCACCAATCAAGGAGCCTAGGCTGAATGCGCAGGGGCAGATGATGGCCGTTGTAAGAGATTTAAACGGGGTTATGGTCGAGCTCTGCGCGCCCTTACCCGCCGAAACCGCTTAGAGCACATCCCGAGCGGGTGCCCGACGCGCTTTGCGCGTCAAACGCGCTGGCACCCGCGACGACGCATTTGCTAAACAATAAAGAGTTAGAGCGTTTGTCGTGAGCCACAGCGAACGAAGAACGCTCTAACGACCGCCGTTCGAGCGCTCGACCACCACCATTGTAAAGCAAACGGGGTCTGTGCCTCGGTTGGCGTAGCGATGGGGGCGGTCGGCGCGGAAGAGAAGCGTGTCACCCGCATCAATTTCCGGCGTTTCCTCGCCCACCGTAAGGGTCAAGCGGCCTGCCCGGACCGAGAGAATTTCACGCGCGCCAGCGGGATGCGCGTCGCCGTCGAAGGCGTCGCCGGGGGCCAGAACCCAGTCCCAGAGTTCGGTATATTCTTGGCCATCCGTGCTCATCAGCAGCCGCGCTTCGCTGCCCTCGGGTGTGTGCCAGAGGCGCGGCACATCGGCTTTGCGCACAATGCGCACGGGCGGGGTTTCCGCCAGTTCCAAGAGTCTTGCCACGGGAATGGTCAGCGCATTGGCAACCCGGCAGAGGGTGGCGATGGACGGGTTGGTTTTGCCGCCTTCGATTTGCACCAGCATGCCTTTCGAGACATCGGCGCGTTTCGCCAGTTGGTCGAGGCTTAGGCCCTGGCGCGTGCGATGGTCGCGCAGATTAACGGCAAGGGCGGCGGCGAGGCGGTCGGGATCAAGCATGGATAATATATTGACCCATTTTGTTCATTATACTAAAACGGTTCATAATAATGACCGATACGGAACAGTTTGGCAATGCAGACCCTCGATATCTTTGGGGCGGGCTTCGGTTTAGGCGGCTCCCTAATCATCGCCATTGGCGCACAAAACGCCTTCGTGCTGCGCCAGGGGTTGCGCCGCCACCATCCGCTGCCCATCGCGTTTCTATGCTTTTCTATTGATGCGCTGCTGATTCTCGCAGGCAGCCTAGGGCTTGGAACGCTTGTGCAACAAACGCCGGGGCTGCTGTTCGTTGTGCGGTGGGCGGGCGCGGCGTTTCTGCTCGCCTACGCCGGTTTGGCGTTGAAACGGGCGATAAACCCCGCCGCGCTCACGACCGAAAGCGCGACCGTGCCGACGCTTGGCGCGGCGTTGACGACGACCCTGGCGGTCAGTTTATTGAACCCTCACGTCTATCTCGACACGGTGGTTCTGCTCGGCAGTCTCGCCGGGCGCTATCCGTGGGAGACGCGCTGGTGGTTCATTGGCGGGGCGATGCTGGCCTCGTTCCTGTGGTTTCACGCGCTGGCCTTGGGCGCGCGTTGGTTGGCCCCGCTGTTCGCCCGCCCCGGCACCTGGCGCGTGCTCGATGGCATCATCGCTCTGGTGATGGCCAGCCTCGGCCTATCACTTGTCCTAACGCCGCTGTAAGCCGATTTGGACCACGTCAATCGATCCGGCATCGAAACCACCTTCGCAATAGGCCAGATAATAGCGCCACGTGCGGCGGAAACGCTCATCGAAGCCTAAGGGGGCGATACGGTCCCAGGTGACTTCAAACCGCTCCCGCCACAGGCGCAGGGTGCGGGCATAGTCGCGCCCATAGGCTTCAAGCGCTTCCCAGGCGAGACCAGCTCGCGCGGTTTCCAGCTGCAAACGTTCAATGGTCGGCAGCATCCCGCCGGGGAAAATATAGCGCTGAATGAAATCGGGCGAGCGGCGGTAGGGCTCGAACCGCGACGCTTCGATGGTGATCGCTTGGATAGCAGCGCGCCCGCCCGGCTTCAAAACCCGCTGGATGGTCTCGAAATAAACCGGCCAATAGGCTTCGCCGACCGCCTCGATCATCTCGATGCTCACAACGCCGTCGAAACTGCCGGTCACATCGCGGTAATCCTGAAGGCGGACCTCCACCCGATCCGCGAGCCCGGCAGCGGCAAGCCGCGCCTCGGCATAGGCTTTTTGTTCTTTCGAGAGGGTGAGCGCGGTGACAAACGCCCCCTGCCGCGCCGCCAATTCAGCAAAACCACCCCAGCCACAGCCGATTTCCAGCACATGATCGCCGGGTTTGAGTGCGATTTTCGCCGCCATGCGGGCGTATTTTTCGGTCTGTGCCTGCTCCAGCGTTTCAGCGCCGGTCGCATAGACCGCCGAGGAATAGGTCATGCTCGGGTCGAGCCATTCCTTATAAAAATTATTTCCGAGATCGTAATGAAACGCGATATTCCGCCGCGAACCGCGCTTATTGTTGGCACGGAAGCGATGCACCACCCGGCTGAGCGCGCGCGCCCACCAATGCCCGTCGATCGATAGGGCGGCTTCGTTCTGCGCGAAATAGGAGACTAGGGCGGCCAAATCGGGCGAATCCCAATCGCCATCAATATAGGCTTCGGCAAACGCCAAATGCCCCCCCATCAACACGCGGCGGAAGAAGCGGCGGCGGTGCAAATGCAGTTCTGCGGTAGGGCCGGGCTCCTCTCCGCGAATCGTCATTTTATGCCCATTGGGGAGTACGACCGTGATCGTGCCGGTTTTAAAACGATCCTTCGCCCGGATCAGCGGCTTGAGCCGTGCCGGCAGCCGCGCCGAGGGCGGGCTGAGGTGTAGACCGGGCGTCTCGGGCGTGGCGTTTTGATACATGCTGTCGCTCATGATGCCCTCACCCGGCTAAAGTTTGCGGTTGTCGCACGAGTTTCGAAGGCGGATCGATGGGGATGATCGCCGTTACCTCCGTCTTGGGTGGGGTCGGGCGACCGTAGAAGCGCGCGCCTTTCCGCCAAATCCAAAGCGCTTCCCAATGAATAGCCCCGATAATCTTGAGTGTCATCAACGGATGACGCGCGACGAGTTTGATGATCTCGCGGTCGGAGAACGGGCGGCGTTCACCGGTTTGCGTGGCGAAAAACTGTGGCTTACCTTCTGCCTCCAGGCTGATCCGCGCCGTGTAGCGGGCGTCGGGGGGCATAAGGTCGAAGCGATAGGCCCCCTCTACCGGGAAAAACGGCGAGACGTGAAAGCCCTTAGCGCAGGTCTGCCGAATGGGGCCGTCCGGCTCGGTCACGGGAATCAAGTACCCATGCTTATCGCCGAATGTATTGCGCACATCGTACAGAATGACCCGAAGAACCCCGGCGGAATCGCAGCAGAAGTAAATCGAGAGCGGATTGAACACATAGCCGAATAATCGTGGAAAACAGTGCAGCCACACGCGCCAGCCATCGGGCGCATAGCCGTTGGTGCGCAAGATGCCGTCGATCCAAGCGCGGGGGGAACTGCCGTCACGCCCGCCGTGGTCGCGGTCGAAGAAAGCGAGAATATTCCAGCGGTTATGGGAGAAAAACCAGTTTTTCCGGCTTTGTTGCGCAACCGCATCGAGATCGAAGAGCGCCGAAAAGACGCGATAGGCAAACTGATGGCGGAAGGGCAGTAGCCGGGTGTGGGTTACGGTTCCGCGATAAAAACAGGTCTGCAGCATTCTGCGATCTCTTATTCCGCCGCTTGGGCGAGCAAAGCCGTGCCGGTTTCACTTCGGCCGGTCACGCTCCACGGCACGACCCCGCCGAGCGCGAGCCCCGCCTGAAGCCCGGAGCGCAACCCGTCTTCATGGAAGCCGTAGCCCGTCCAGGCACCCGCATAGGAGATATTTCGGTATCCTTGCAAATGGGTTAGGCGGGCTTGGGCTTCAACGGCGGCTTGGTCGAAAATCGGGTGATCGTAGGTTAGGCGCGCGTGCGTCAGCGCCGGATCGGGTTCGGTCAAGGGGTTGAGCGTTACGAAGATATCGGTTTCGGTCGGCAGCGGTTGCAGCCGGTTCATCCAATAGGTGACGGAAACATCCGCCGCCTCGTCGCGCCCACCGGGCACCGTGCGGGAGAGGTGGTTCCAACTGGCCCAGGCGCGGCGGCGGCGCGGCATCAGGCGCGCGTCACGGTGCAGATAGGCGATATTCGGCTGGAAGCGAAAGGAATCTAGCACCCCCCATTCGGTTGTATCGGCATCGTCGAGCAGGGTTAAGGATTGATCGGCGTGGCAGGCCAAGATTACATGATCGAAGGTTTCCCAGGCGCCGCCCCGCCGAATCTCCACGCCTGCATCGCTGCGTCTAATTGTTTCGATTCCGCAATTAACAATAACCCCAGCCGGTAAATCGGCCAAGACGCGGCGCACATAAGTGCGACTGCCCCCCGTCACCGTGCGCCACTGCGGCCGGTCGTTGACGCTGAGCAAACCATGATTGGCGAAGAAGCGCGCAAACCGATGCGCCGGGAAGCCGCGCAGCGTCGTCATCGGGGCCGACCAGATGGCGGCGGCCATGGGCAGCAGGTGATCCTGAATGAAGGCTTGGCCATAACCGCCCTGCTTCAGAAATTCCTCCAGACTGAGCGAATCGGCCTCCGGTTGATCCAAGAGCGCCGTGGCATTGCGGAAAAAGCGCAGAATATCGCGGATCATGCCCCAATGCCGCAGGTTCACGAGGTTCCGCTTTTGGGCAAACAGGGTGGCGACGGAATTGCCCGAATATTCCAACCGCCCGGCATCCACCGAAACCGAAAAGCTCATGTCGCTCGCGGCGGTTTCGACATCAAGGTGCCGGAAGAACTGAGTTAAATTCGGGTAATTGCGTTCATTATACACGATAAAACCGCTATCCACCGGAACCGTCTGGCCCGCCACGACCATATCAAGCGTGTTCGAATGACCACCGGGGCGGCTATCCTGTTCGAAAAGCGTAATATTGCGGTTACGTAATGACCAGGCGGCCCCAAGACCGGAAATTCCACTGCCAATAATAGCGATACGCGCAGACGGGGCACTTAGGAGCATGCTAGACGCTTTCGGCTTGGGGCGGGGTGAGGCTTTTGAGAGCCGCGAGGGCGCGGTCGCGGCCATAACTCAGATCGACCAGCGGGGTGGGGTAGGTTTCACCCAATCGAAGGCCGACCGCGCGCAAAACGAGCGCCGGTGCCTCCCAGGGTTTGTGAATGAACGCATCCGGGAGCAAGGCGAGTTCCGGCACCCAGCGACGGACATAGGTTCCGTCGGGGTCGAATTTTTCGCCCTGAAGCAGCGGATTGAAAATGCGAAAATAGGGCGCGGCATCGGCCCCGCAGCCCGCAACCCACTGCCAGCTTGCCGGGTTGCTGGCCGGGTCCGCATCGACCAGCGTATCCCAAAACCATTCCTCGCCCGCCTGCCACGGTTGGAGCAGATGTTTGACCAGGAAGGAGCCGACGAGCATGCGCACGCGGTTGTGCATCCAGCCGGTATGCCAGAGTTGGCGCATGCCCGCGTCGATAATCGGGTAGCCGGTTTGGCCGCGCTGCCAGGCGCGCAGGGCCTGGGCGTCGGGTTGCCAGGGGAAGGCTTCGAATTGGCTACGAAGCGGCTTGCTCGCAATCTGCGGCTGGTGAAACAGCAGGTGATAGCTGAACTCGCGCCACCCCAGTTCGCGCGAAAAACTCTCGGGGCCGCGCGCGCCAAGGTCCCCGGCACAGGCCTGGTCGAGCGCGGCCCAAATTTGACGCGGGCTGATCTCGCCGAAGCGCAGATGGGGGGAGAGGGCGCTGGTGCCGTCTACATCCGGGCGGTCGCGGGCGTCGGCATAGGCCGCGAGCCTGTTTTGCAAAAACCGGTCGAGCCGGTCGAAAGCGCCCGCAGGCCCCGGTGTCCAATGATCGCGCAAGCCTCCGGCCCAATCGGGGGCCGTGGGGAGAAGCCCCCAGCTTTCGAGCGTATCCGCTGCGAGGGGCGGGGGCGGGGGCAGACGGAGGGGCGACGGCACGGGCAGCGGGGCCTGGGCGGCGGCAATGGGCCGGGCAGCCCGCCAAAAGGCGCTGAAAACCTGGAACGGCGTTCCTTGGCCGGTTTTGACCTCCCAGGGTTCAACGAGCAGCAGCCCATTGCTGCTTTCGACCGTTATTCCCTCGGCGGTGAGCGCGGCTTTCAGGGCGGTATCGCGGGCAATCGACGGGGCTTCGTACTGGCGGTTCCAGTAGAGATGCCGCGCGCCCGTCTCCCGCACCAGCGCCGGAACCAGCACCTCCGCCGGGCCTTTTCGGAGAATCAGCGGGATATTATGGGCGGCAAGCGCTTCGGCGAGGCGGGTTAAGCTCTGGTGCAGCCACCAGCGGCTAGCGCCCCCAAAGGAGCGAGAACTCGCACTTGTTTCGTCTAAGCAATAAAAACCCACGACCGCGTGTCCGCCGTCGCGCGCACGTGCTAGCGCCGCCGATAGGGCGGGATTATCCCCGATCCGCAGATCTTGACGA
>NZ_JBILQX010000270.1:0-3490 GCF_044372965.1 Elstera sp.
AACCAGAGGCCTTGCCGTTATATGTGAAGTGTGTGGGATGAGGGTGGACGCCGACCGAGACCCGACAGGGTTCGCCCCCAATCGCCAATGTGTAGAGAAGACAGGTAAACTATCCCCATGCGCGATCCCTACGAGGTTTTAGGCGTGCCGCGAACGGCGGATGCGGATGCGATTAAAAGCGCCTACCGCAAACTCGCCAAACAGTTTCACCCGGACCTTAATCCGGGCGATAAGGCTATCGAAACCAAGTTCAAAGATATCTCCGCCGCCCACGATCTTCTCTCGGACACCGAGAAGCGCGCGCGCTACGATCGGGGCGAGATCGACGCCAGCGGTAACGAGCGCCCCAGGGCGCGGCGCGCAGGGGCAAGCGGCTTTGGGGGATTCGGCGGATTCGGCGGCTTTGGCCAAAAGGGTTCGGGCGGATTCGATTTCGATGCCGATGATATTTTCGACGGGTTCCGCGCGCGCGGCGGCACCGCTGGCGCGGGCAAACGCCGGGGGGCGGATGTTTCTTACGGGCTCACTGTCGATTTCGTCACGGCCGCCAATGGCGGCAAGCGCCGGGTAACGACCGCCGACGGGCGCTCGTTGGATGTGAACATCCCCCCTGGCACCGAAGACGGCAGCAAGCTGCGCCTGCGCGGCCAGGGTCAGCCGGGCTTTAACGGTGGGCCGGAAGGCGATGCCTTTATCGAAATCCATGTAGATGCGCACCCCTATTTCGTCGCCAAGGGCAAGGATATTCACCTGGAAGTACCCGTCACGCTGCAAGAGGCGATTCTGGGGGCGTCCGTGACCGTGCCGACCATCGATGGGCGCGTTGCGGTGAAGGTCCCGCGCGGCTCCAATTCGGGCAGCACGCTACGCTTACGCGGCAAGGGCATTCCCGGCAAAGACGGCGCGCGCGGCGACCAATATGTGAAGCTGGTCGTGATGCTGCCCGAAAAACTCGACCCCGAACTGTCGAGCTTCCTCGAAAAATGGGGGCCGAAAAACCCCTATGAGGTTCGCAGCAAGTTGAACGGCTTGGGTTAACCTACAATAGTATTCGATTAAAATTTGATTAACTTTGTGGCCTACTGCTGAACGCTATGGTATCTAAGCCGGGGAATATGCTGAGTCGGCGAGGATCAGATGGTAAAGGCTTTGATAGTTGCAGTAGTAATGAGCGCTTGGGCCCCGACGGCGGCTTTGGCGCAGGCTTGGCAAGGATATAAGGCCACAAGCGCCGATGAGTCGCCTCTGGAACTCAAACTGCAAGGTTGGGGCAAGGCGGCGATTAAAGCGGCTGGGTACGATAAAGGCCCAAATTCCAATAATACGGGCGATGTATATTTCTATACGATTCGCGCTGAAGATAAGGATTATCGTAGCTTCGTTGGTATTAACGAGAGCAGCGTTTTCCGAATTTGGAATCAGGACACACTACAAAATTATGCCGGTCGCTACTTCAAAAATCAAACCATCGAGTTCGGTGAGTTAGACGACATTTATAACGGTCGAGCACAGTTTAAGTTTATCCCGTTTAATTATACTGAGAATAATGTCAAAAATAATTGTTCTGTCTTTCGCTCAACTTGGGATTACCTTGCGTCGGTGGGGTGGTTTTGCGCAAAGCCGGGCAAATCACTGTCGCTTGACGCCATCAAAACATTCATCACCCACATAAGTTTCAAGCAAAATCTGACACCGAAGGATGAAGGCGTTCTCCCCACCCCGTAATTCAAAGCTCTTATCGAAAGTCAGTTGTGATGATTTCAGCTCGTATCATCGGCTTAGGCTTGGCCTTGCTCTGCTCCCCTACTGTTCTCGCGCAGACATGGAGTGAGCCTACGACTATTCCGGCCGCCCAGTCCCCTTTAGAGTTAAAACTTGTTGGTTGGGGCAAAGAGAAAATTACCCGCGCCCGCCAGGCAATCGGCAAAACCGATGATAGCCGGGGCGATTCGTATTTCCACAGCGTCTTCTATCAAACCAGCAGCTATCAGGCCTATGTCGGCTTCCACGAGGCCGCCCATTTTGTCCAATGGGAACAAAATACGATCCAAAACATCGCCAAACGGTTTTTCGACGATCCTAATCTCGAGTTTGGGTCCTATATCGATGTGGATCATGGCCGGGCCGATTTTCGCACCATCCCGCTGAGCTTCAGCAAAAATGGCACGCCGATTCACTGCTGGGCGTTTCGGTCCTATTGGGACCGGTATCAGGCCGACGGCTTTCTGTGCGGGCTAACGGGTAAGCCTATCCCCGACAGCACCATCCGTACCTTCATCACCCATTTTTCCTACAAGACGGCGCTCGAGCCCAAGGACGAAGGCATGCTCCCCACCCCTTGAGGAGCATGGCCTAAGCGGTCATAACCTGCCCGTTCTGATCGAACAGATGGTAGGCATCCTTGGGCAGACGCAGGGCCATGGCATCGCCCCGGCTAAACGGGGCGGTGCCGTGCAGGGCATCGGGGGCGTCTGCACCTACGATGGTGAGATGCTCGAGGGCAGCACGCCCAGAATCGCCGGGGTACCCTACCCGCGACTTGGCATCGCCACGGCCCCCACGCCCGGCAGCCCCAGCAGCGGCGCATCCCCTTGGGGCGTAGCCTTGTGGATGCTGAGAAAATTCATCTTCGGTGAGCCGATGAAGCCCGCAACAAACTGATTGGCCGGGCGACGGCCTCGACTTGATCGGCCCCGGCGCGGGTCTGTCCAGATTCCGTCAAAACCTGATCGGGTGGTAGTGCGCGCGCCGTCGGGACAATCATCACTAGAGCAAATCCCGAGCAGGTGGCACACCTGCGACGACGCATTTGCTTAAGAAAACAAAAGATTGGAGCGTTTGTCGTGAACCACAGCGAACGAAAAATGCTCTAAAGCGCGCCCCTGCGCTAGGGTTGATCGAAACTCCGCTCTGGCCTCGACAAACCAATCGTGTTCGATCATCGCCTTCGCCTTTTTCGGCTGCGGTATGCCTAAAAAAACGTCTCCGCGCCTATCTTCTCGCAGGAAGGGCTGTAACTCCTGCCGTATCTAAAGCGAAGAGCGTATAACCGCTGTAGAAAAGTGAGACCTCCTTATGTCCGCCACCGTTACCCGCCTGCTCCCCTGGCCGCCCGCGCTGTTCATTGCCTGGGTTTTCCTCTGGTATCTCCAGTATAAGTTTACCGGCCATCCGGGTAGCGTCCATCTCTTCAATATTCTGACGATATGGCTCGGGTTCGAGGGATATGAAGCCGTGATGCGAATCGGCACCGGCACGGCGGAACTTATCGCTTCGTTTCTCATTCTCTATCCACGCACCCAAGCCATCGGTGGCCTGATGTCGAGTGGAATTATGACCGGCGCGATTTTCTTTCATGTCGTCAGCCCGCTGGGGATTGACCCGTACAATGATGGGGCGGATTTGTTTAAGAAAGCCTGCGCGGTATGGGTGTTGGGGCTTTTTATTGCCGTCCTGCGCCGGGACGATCTGATTGCTCTGTGGACATTGG
>NZ_JBILQX010000076.1:0-15377 GCF_044372965.1 Elstera sp.
AGGAGAAAACTTGTTCGTCGTCTTGCTTGTCATAGACCCTACTTCTCACGAGTTGGGGTCTCCGGCAAACTCGGGGCGGTTCAATCCTTGCGGGTCCCAATGCTGCGACTTTCATGCACTCGATAGCGTATGCCGGGATATTTAGAAGCACTCCAAGGACGGGCCATCGTGTCGCTCTCAGAAATTGTCCATTGCTGGTCCATCATTTTGGAGGAGAGAGGCTGAGTGTCAAGGAAAGGTGAGGAGAGGATAGGTTTCAAGAAATCAGCCGATTTCAATCGTCTCACGCCGCTCGGGAAAAACGCAAAGATGTTGGGAAAGATTCGGAAATAGTCTCATAACCTGAAGGCCGCAGGTTCAAATCCTGCCCCCGCAACCAAACAAAAAAGCCCCGGTCATAAACCGGGGCTTTTGCTATTGGCGCGAATAGGCGCTAGGGGCGGCACTGTGGCTGGTTTGGTTCAACCGCCGAAGGCCTAAGCCTGCATTCCGTGCCTAACAGCGAAAACCGTGACGTCGAGGTGATCGGCGGCTTTACGGAAATTACGGAATTGAACGATCAGCACCAAAATCGACAGGTCCGGCAAATGATGTCGGTTCAGCGCCATCGCGCGGCCCTAGCCTGCGTCGACCGTTAGGCGGGCCGCGCTCGCCCTTGCCCAGAGCTGCGTTTCCACCCGCTCGATCCGGGCGTGCGGCTTGTCGCGCCCGGTCATCAGGCCGATCAGCAGATCGGCTGCGACCGCGCCCAAGGTGCGGCGGGGCTGATAGACGGTGGTGAGGGTCGGTTCGCAAAAATCGGCGTAATCGATTCCGTCGAAGCCAATAACGGAAATATTCTCCGGCACAGCGAGGCCGAGACCGCGCGCGGCCTTAATGAAGCCGATCGCCATTTCGTCATTGGCGGCGAAAAGCGCCGTGGGACGATTTGCGCTGGGAAGGGCCGCGAGCGCCTTCGCCGCCTTAATTCCGGCCTGGAAGGTAAAATCGCCCTCGACAATCCAGGCTGGATCGGTCGGCCCGGCGGCGGCCATCGCCTCGGCATATCCTTCTGCCCGCGCCCGGTCGAGAATATTGGCGCGCGGGCCGGAGAGATAGGCGATCCGCCGATGCCCAAGGCCGATCAGATGCTCAATAGCAGCGCGCGCCGCCGCGCGATTATCCACCTCAACTTGCGGGAAATCAGCCCCTGGGATGATTTCGCAGGCGGCAACAATGGGGAGCGGGGAATCGGTCAACTTGCGTCCGCCGCCGGCAAGCATATGCCCACAGAGCAACAGCACCCCATCGACCTGCCCGGCGAGGGCGAGGTTAACGTAGCGCGCCTCTTGGTCCGGGCGCTGACCAAGATTGGCGATGATCAGCCCGTAATTTGCCGCCGCCAGCGCTTCGTCGATACCCCGCAGAACATCGGCGAAAAAGGGGTTCGAAATATCGGGCACGACGACCAATACCATCATCGATTTGCGCGCCCGCAGGTTTCGGGCGGCGATATTTGGCGTATAGCCGATCTCGCGCACGGCGGCCAGGACACGCTCCCGCGTCGTCTCTGAAACGACCTCCGGCGTTGCGAGGGCGCGGCTGACGGTGGCGACGGAAACCCCGGCGAGACGGGCGACATCGGCAATTTTGGCGGGCGGCGGCGGGGGACGGCGGGGAGAACGCATTACCTCATCTTAACCGCCCCGGACGGCGCTTGCAAAATTTTCAGAACATGTTAGGCTTAATGTAATCGATTACATAGGCCAATAACGGCCCATTTTCGGAGGAAAAAATCATGAAGCACGCAGGGTTTGCGGCGGTATCGGCTGTCTTATTGGCAGCGGCACCCCCGGCTTTCGCACAAGAAATGAAGGCGGAGGTCATCCATTGGTGGACCTCGGCGGGTGAATCGGCGGCTGTCAGGGTCTTTGCCGACCAATTCGCCAAGGCAGGCGGCACCTGGGTCGATAGTGCCGTGGCCGGTGGGGCCAATGCCCGTACCGCCGCCATCAACCGCACCGTTGGCGGCAATCCGCCCACCGCGATGCAGTTCAATACCGGTAAGCAGTTCGACGATCTTGTCGAAAATAATCTGCTGGCCGATGTTGAAGGGCCTGCGGCGGACGGCAATTGGAAAGCCGTCATTCCGGAGGCCATTCTCAATGCCACGACCCGCCGGGGCAAAATGTATGCTGTGCCGGTGAATATCCACGGGCAAAATTGGGTTTGGTACAATAAAGCCGTGTTGGAAAAAATCGGCGGCACCGAGCCCAAGAGCTGGGACGAAGCCATCGTTCTGCTCGAGAAGGCGAAAGCCGCGGGGTTCATCCCGCTCGCTTTCTCCGGGCAAAAGACCTGGGAGCGTGGGCTGTTCAACGCGGTTCTGCTTGATAAAGGCGGCCCGGCCGTCTGGAACGAGTTTTTCGGCAAGCGCAGCCAGGCGGCGGCGCGCAGCCCGCAGTTCCGCGCCGCAGCGGAAACCTATGCAAAACTGCGCTCCTACGTCGATCCCGGTGCGCCGGGCCGCAATTGGCAGGACGCGACGACCTTCGTGATCCAGGGCAAGGCTTTGATGCAGCTCATGGGCGATTGGGCTAAGGGCGAGTTCATCGCCGCCAATCAGACCGCCGGGAAGGAATATGGCTGTACGCTGTTCGGCAGCCGGGGCGGCGGGTATGTGATGGGCGGCGACGTTATCGCCTTCCCGAAACCGAAAGATGCGGCGCAAGCAAAAGCCCAGGCGACCCTGGCGAAGGTGCTACTGGCCCCCGATACCCAAATCATGTTTGCCCAGAAGAAGGGCTCGATCCCCGTGCGTCTCGATGTCGATGGCTCGTCCCTTGATGTTTGCGCCCAGCGGGCGATGAAAGTCATCGGCGATAAGTCGCAACAGGTGCCTGCCGTCGAATTGCTGTCGTCGCCCGCGATGACCGGCGCGCTGGAGGATGTTTATTCCCAGTTCTGGAATACGCCGAACGCCAGCGTCGATCAGTTCATCGAAAAAATCGTGGGCGTGCTGAAGCAAGAGCTTTAGCCCCTTCGGCAGCGCGGCGGCACTTCCGCCGCGCTGCTTTTCTTTCCTAAAATATCTATTCCTTTCGCTGCGCCGACGCGCAGAAGGGGAAGGGTTGCGCCATGAAACCCAAACGATCCCGGCTTTCCACCGGGGCGGGGGCGATTTCCGCCCTCATCCCGGCCTTCCTGGTGCTGATCGTCGTCTATATCGGTTCGACCGGCTGGACGATTTGGATTAGCTTCACCAATTCCCGCATGCTGCCGAACAATAATTTTGTCGGCCTGCGCCAATACGAGCAGCTTTTTGCGAACGACCGCTGGCTGACCTCGATCCATAATCTCGTGATTTTCGGCGCGTTGTTTCTCATTCTGGCGCTCGCGCTGGGGTTCCTGCTCGCGGTCGCCATCGATCAGCGCGTTCGCAACGAGAATCTGTTCCGCTCGGTCTTTCTCTATCCCTATTCCATGTCCTTCGTCGTCACCGGCCTCGTCTGGCAATGGCTGCTGAACCCGAGCCACGGGATTCAGAAGCTGGTGCGCGGCTGGGGATTTCCCGATTTCGCCTTCGATTGGATCGTGCGGCAGGACACGGTGATCTTCTGCCTCGTGTTCGCCGCCGTCTGGCACGCCGCCGGGCTGGTAATGGCGATCATGCTGGCGGGGCTGCGCGGTATCGATGAGGATATCTGGAAGGCTGCAAAGGTGGATGGTCTGCCGCCCTGGCGGGTCTATATCTCCATCGTCATTCCGATGCTGACGGCGAGTTTCGCCACGGCGACGGTCTTGCTCTCGACCAGCGTTGTGCGGCTCTACGATCTGTCGGTCGCCATGACCAATGGCGGGCCGGGCGTCGCCTCCGAAGTTCCGGCGAAATTCGTTATGGATCATCTGTTCGAGCGCGCCAATGCCGGGCTTGCCACGGCGGCCGCCACCTCGATGCTGCTCACCGTCATCGCCGTCGTCGCGCCGTACCTATACTGGCGTAGCCGCAAGGGAGGCCGCGCATGACCACTCTGCCGACATATAAGGGCCGCACGCCCAACGGTCGCAAACCGAAGCGTACCACGCCTGCCCGCTGGGGGATCTATGCGTTCCTCATCATAACGGCGCTGTTCTTCGCCTTACCGCTCTATGTGATGATCGTCACCTCCTTGAAGCCGATGACGGAAATTCGCCTCGGGAATATTCTGGCGCTCCCCGATGCGTGGACGGTGGAGGCCTGGGTAAAAGCCTGGTTTTCCGCCTGCACGGGCCTCAATTGCAACGGCATCAGCGTCGGTTTCTTCAATTCGGTGAAGATTCTCATCCCCTCGGTTTTCGTGTCGATCCTGGTCGGCTCGCTCACCGGCTACGCCCTGTCCTTCTGGCGGGTGCGGGGGGCGAATATTCTGTTCGGGGCGATGATGATCGTGGCTTTCATCCCCTATCAGATTTTCCTGTATCCGCTGGTCCGCGTATTTTCCTTCATCGGGCTCGGTCAATCGCTGCTGACGATCATCATCGTTCACACGATCTTCGGCCTACCGACGATGACGCTGCTGTTCCGCAATTACTTCTGCGCGCTGCCGCCGGAACTCTATAAGGCGGCACGGGTGGACGGCGCGGGTTTCTACCAGATTTACGGGCGGATCATGATGCCGATGGCGATTCCGATGATCGTCGTCGCCGTCATTCTCCAGGTCACGGGCATCTGGAACGACTTCATCCTCGGACTGGTCTTCTCTGGGCGGGACAACCTGCCGATGACCGTCCAACTCAACAATATCGTCAATAGCACCCAGGGCGAGCGCACCTACAACGTCGATATGGCGGCCACGATGCTGACGGCGCTGCTGCCGCTGGTCATCTATTTCGCCTCGGGGCGCTGGTTCTTGCGCGGCATCGCCGCAGGCGCAGTGAAGGGTTAGGCCAATGGGCGCAACAGCAAATGTGGACCTTAAGGATATCTGCATCCGTTTTGGCAGTATCCGGGTTCTCGAAAACCTCAATCTCACGATTGCGCCGGGGGAGTTCCTGGTGCTGCTCGGCCCCTCCGGCTGCGGCAAATCCACCCTGCTCAATGCTATCGCCGGGCTGCTCGATATCGCCGAAGGCGAAATCCATATCGGCGGGCGCAATGTAACCTGGGACGAGCCCAAGGATCGCGGCATCGCCATGGTCTTCCAAAGCTATGCGCTCTACCCGCGCATGAGTGTTCGTAAGAACATGTCCTTCGGGCTCGAAGTGGCGGGGCTACCGAAGGCGGAGATTGCCGAGCGGGTGGCCGTGGCTGCCCAGATGCTGCGCCTGACCGAGCTGCTCGACCGCCGCCCGGCAGAGCTTTCCGGCGGCCAGCGCCAGCGCGTCGCCATCGGCCGGGCGTTGGTGCGGCAAGCGGGGGTCTATCTCTTCGATGAGCCGCTCTCGAACCTCGACGCCCAGTTGCGCGCCGAATTGCGCGTGGAAATCAAGCGCCTGCACGCCCGGCTGGGGGCGACGATGATTTACGTCACCCACGACCAGATCGAGGCTTTGACCCTGGCCGACCGCATCGCCGTGATGCAGGGCGGGGTGATCCAGCAGCTTGATACGCCGATGAAGGTTTACCGCGAGCCGGTCAACCGCTTCGTCGCGGCCTTCGTCGGCTCCCCAGCGATGAATTTTCTGCCGGGACGGGTCGCGGCGGATGATGTTTTCCACTTCGCCGAGGCGGGCGTCTCTCCCCTTGCGGGCTATCGGTGGCGGAGCTCCGATTTCACCGGCGCTGCCACGCTCGGCATCCGGCCCGAACATATTCTCTATGGCGTCGAGGCCGGACCTTCGGCCCTGACCGCCAAGGTCGAACTGGTGGAGCCGATGGGCGCGGATACACTCGTCTGGTGCCGCTTGCCCAACGGTGCGCCGCTGGCCCTGCGCCATGCCGCCGAGGCCGATCTGAAACCGGGCGACCCGCTACCGGTCGCCTTTCCTGCCGATACGATTTCCCTGTTCGACGATGTGACGGGCGCGCGTCTCTGACCGCACCCCAATGAGGAGACTTGCTGTGGCTATGATCGATTCTTTCTCGTTTCAGCTCTATTCCGCCCGCTCGCTCACACCGCTTTCGGCCCAGTTCGATCTGCTGGCCGGGCTCGGCTATAAGCTGGTCGAACCCTATAGCGGGCTGTTCGGCGATATTCCCGAACTCAAGCGCCTGCTGGCCCAACACGGGATGCGCGCCCCATCGGCCCACGTCGGGCTCGACCGGCTGCGCACCGATGCCAAGGGGGCGGCGCTACTTTGCCGTGATCTCGGCGTCGACCTGCTCATCGCGCCCGCGCCGCCGCCGGGTGAGCGCGAGGGGGGCGAAGAGCAATGGCGCTCCATTGGCCGTGAACTGAAAACCATCGGCGCGGTGGTGACGGGCGAAGGGCTGAAATTTGCTTGGCACAATCACCATTGGGAATATGGCAAGACCGCCGATGGCACGACTTTCCTCGACTGTCTGTTCCAAGAAGCGCCGGACATGCTGTGGGAAGCCGATCTCGCCTGGATCGTGCGCGGCAACGGCGATCCGGTGGCGGAAATCCAGAAACACGCCCATCGCCTCGCCGCCGTCCATATCAAAGATATTGCACCCGCGGGTGAATGCCTGGACGAAGATGGTTGGGCCGATCCCGGCCATAGGGTGATGAACTGGGACGCGATCCGCCCGGCGCTCGCCGCCGCTGGGGTCAAGCTGTTCGTGGCCGAGCACGATAAACCCTCCGATGTGGCGCGTTTTGCCCGCCGGGCGCGCGACACCGTCGCGTCTTGGTCGTAAGGGAGGATCGCATGAGCACGCTCGGCGTCGGCATTATCGGTTGCGGTAATATCTCAACCATCTATCACCAGAACATGACCTCCTTCCACGGGCTGAAGCTGATTGCCTGCGCCGATATGCGGGCGGAGGCGGCGGAAGCTCAGGCCAAGGCTTTTGGCATTGAGGCGCTCAGCATCGAGGCGCTGCTAGCGCGGCCTGATATTCAGATCGTCGTCAATCTGACCACGCCGAACGCCCATTTCCCCGTCAGTCTGGCGGCGCTGAAAGCGGGTAAACACGTCTTCGGGGAAAAGCCGATCACGGTCGAAGCCACCGAGGCGGCGATTCTGGTGGCGGAGGCGGAAAAACGCGGCCTCAAGATCGGCTGCGCGCCCGATACTTTCTTGGGCGGTGGCGGGCAGACGGCGCGGGAGCTGGTCGATTCGGGTGCCGTCGGCACCATCCTATCCGGCACCTGTCATCTGATGTCGCACGGCATGGAGCATTGGCACCCAGACCCGACGTTCTTCTTCAAGCCGGGCGGCGGGCCGATCCTCGATATGGCCCCCTATTATCTCGCCGCGCTGATTAATCTGATCGGGCCGGTAGAAAGCGTGCAGGCGCGCGCGTCCACGGGCTTTGCCGAGCGGATCGTGACGGCGGCGGGGCCAATGACCGGCAAGGCGATTAAAGTCGAAACGCCGACGACGGTGATGGCGCTGCTGCATTTCGCCAGCGGGGCCGACATTCAGTTCACGATGAGCTGGGACGTGTGGAAGCACAGCCATCCGGCCATTGAGCTTTACGGTACCAAGGGGTCGTTGCGCGTGCCCGATCCGAATTTCTTCGGCGGCACGGTGGAATATACCGAAGCTAGCGGCGACTGGATCGCGGTGGATACCGAGACGCGCGCTTTCGGGCGGGCGAATTGGCGCTCGCCAAACTGGGCACCGACGCAACCGTCGCGGGCAAATTACCGCTGCCTCGGGATTGCCGAACTGGCAAGTTCGGTGCTGCACGGCACGCCGCAGCGCGCGTCCGGGGCGCTTGCGTCTCACGCGCTCGAAGCGATGCAGGCGATGCTGACGGCGGCGCAAACGGGCGAGACCCTGCGCCTAACCTCCCGCATCGACCGGCCCGCGCCCCTCACGCCCGCCGAGGCCGCCGCCCTTTGGGCTGGCCCGGCTTTTTAAGGAAACTCCCATGGCAAGTCTCATCAAAGGCCCCGGCATTTTCCTGGCCCAATTCGCGGGCGATGCTGCGCCGTTCAACTCTTGGGAAGCGATCACCCGCTGGGCCGGGTCGCTCGGCTATAAGGGCGTGCAGGTGCCGACCTGGGACAAGCGCCAGTTCGACCTCGAAACCGCCGCCGTCTCCGATACCTATTGTCAGCAAATCCTGGGAATCGCCGAAGCCAATGGCGTCACGATCACCGAACTTTCCACCCATCTGCAAGGCCAGCTCGTCGCCGTGCATCCGGCCTATGACGAGGCTTTCGACGGGTTCGCGCCGGAAGCCCTGCGCGGTAAACCCGCCGAACGCCAGCGCTGGGCGGTGGAGCAAGTGCGGTTCGCGGCGCAGGCCTCGCGCCGGTTGGGGCTCAATTCCAGCGTCTCCTTCACAGGGGCGCTGGCTTGGCCCTACCTCTATCCCTGGCCGCAACGGCCCGCCGGACTGATCGAAACCGCTTTTGGGGAATTGGCCAAACGGTGGCGGCCGATTCTCGATTTCTATGACGAGCTGGGGGTCGATCTCTGCTACGAAATCCACCCCGGCGAAGATATTTTCGACGGCGCGAGCTTCGAGATGTTCCTGGAGGCGGTCGGCGAGCATCCGCGCGTTATGATTAATTACGATCCGTCGCATTTCATGCTGATGCAGCTCGACTACCTCGCCTTCATCGACATTTATCACGATCGCATCGGCGCGTTTCATGTGAAGGACGCCGAGTTTAACCCGACTGGACGGCAGGGCGTTTATTCCGGTTATCAATCCTGGGTCAACCGCGCCGGGCGTTTCCGCTCGCTCGGCGACGGGCAGGTGGATTTCACCGGCATCTTCTCCAAACTCGCCGCCTATGGTTACGATCGCTGGGCGGTGCTGGAGTGGGAATGCTGCCTGAAGCACCCGGAAGTGGGCGCGGCAGAAGGCGCGCCGTTCATCGATAAGCATATCATCCGCGTCACGGAGAAAGCTTTCGACGATTTCGCCGGGGGCAAGACTGATCCGGCGCAGATCCGGCGGATGTTGGGGATCGGTTAAAGTCTGTCAGGGGCTTTGCCCCCAACACCCCCAGCCAAGGGGCTTGCCCCTTGGCAATCCCATTACCTGGAGCCCGATTTTCTTATATTTCTCATTAAGAAAAAAGGAATCGCGGATTCTCAAGGGGCCGTCGCCCCTTGAGTGGGGTGCGGGGCAAAGCCCCGCTCTGAACAAAACGCAGGAGAACGCGCATGGTTTCGGCACGGGCAGACAGCGCCATTCGGCCCTTACGGTTGGGAATGGTCGGCGGCGGCGAGGGGGCCTTCATCGGGGCGGTGCATCGCATGGCAGCGCGGCTTGATGGGCAGTTCGAGCTTGTCGCCGGGGCGTTATCGTCGACGCCGGAAAAAGCCCTGCGTTCGGCGGCGGCGCTGGGGCTCGATCCCGCGCGCAGCTATCCGGATTTCATGGCGATGGCGAAGCGCGAGGCGCGGCTGAAGGAGGGGATTGAGGCGGTGGCCATCGTCACCCCCAATCACCAGCATGTTCCGGCGGCGCTTGCCTTTCTGAAAGCGGGTGTCGCGGTGATCTGCGACAAGCCGCTGGCAAGCACGCTGAAAGACGCCCGGCGGTTGCAGCGGGCGGCGGAGGCGGCGGGGACGATCTTCTGTGTTACCTATAATTACTCCGGCTATCCGATGGTCCGGCAGGCGCGGGCGATGGTGGCGGAAGGGCTTTTGGGCGATCTGCGCGTCGTGCAGGTCGAATATCCCCAAGATTGGCTGACCGAACCGCTGGAAGCCACCGGCCAGAAACAGGCCGATTGGCGCACCGATCCGGCCCGGGCCGGGGCGGGGGGCTGTATCGGCGATATCGGCACCCACGCCTATCAACTCACTGAATTCGTCACTGGGCTTGAGGTGCGCGAGCTTGCGGCTGATCTCAGCCATTTCGTGCCGGGGCGGCGGGTGGATGATAACGCGCAGATTCTACTGCGCTTCAATACTGGTGCGCGCGGGATGATGTGGGCGAGCCAAGTCGCGCCGGGGAACGAGAACGGCCTCAAGCTGCGCGTTTACGGCTGCAAGGGCGGGCTCGAATGGCGGCAGGAGCATCCCAATCACCTGACCTGGACCCCCTTCGGCGAGGCCCCGCGCACCCTAACGCGGGGCGGCGCGGGAATCTCGCCCGCAGCGGCGCGCGTTACCCGCGTTCCAAGCGGCCATCCGGAGGGCTATCTTGAAGCCTTCGCAACGCTCTATACGGAAGTCGCGCGGGCGATCCGGGCGCGGGCGGCGGGAGAAGCTTGCCCAGCCGACGTGATCTTCCCGACCTTGACCGACGGCGTGCGCGGCATGGCCTTCATCGAAGCGGCGGTGCGGTCGTCGCAGGGTAATGCGCGTTGGGTAAAACTGCCGGGGGCTTAGTGAACCCGCTGATACCCGGTGCAATGGTCATTCCCCGGCAAGGGGAAGCTGGAACCAGTCGTTTAGACGGCGGGCGAGACCCGCAGGGGGGGCCGTTTCCGTCACCGCGCCCGCGCCAATCGCGGTGGCGGGCATGCCAGGGCGCGCTTTTGCGGGAAGGGCCTCGGTCTGATCTGGTCCCCGGTCGGGACGCTCGGGGATAGGACGCGCGGCGCGCTGGTTGCGCAAGGCGCTATCGAGGCACGCGGCAAGGGCCGAGGGATCGACGGCGCTGCTCCCGGTGCCCGTGGCGAGGTGCGTTAGCCGGTCGCGCGGAAGGCTCGCGAGCGCGGGAAGCGGGGCACCATCGCCCAGGATAATCACCTGCGCGCCGGGATGCTGATCCAGCAGCGCCCGCACATCCGAAGCTTTCAGGCACAGCGCCTGCTCCACGATGAAGAGCGTGGCATGGGCAAGCCGGGCGGCGTCGGCCAGGGTGGCCCCGTCCCCGACGATCTCGATGCCGACCTTACGTCGCAGTAATTGCCGCAGCACCAGCCGCAGAAACTCGGTTTGGATGATCAGCCCGGCACGGATGGCCATTAGTCGGCGTCTCCTGCGGGCCAATGGAGAATCTGCGGGTGCGCATCGGTCATCGGCACGAAGACATCGGTGTAGCGCAACCGTTCGGCGGGGCCGAGTAGCAGGACAGTGCCGGGCTTAGCGGCAGCGAGAAGGGTTGCCTCGGCGTGGCGGCGGCTGTCGTCGCTAAAATAGATCGGCGTATTGCGGCACGAGATGAGATCGGCGGTCAGCGGCGGGGCGAGCGGATGTATGAGGTTATGGGTTTGGAACGTCACCATCGCCCGAATGTCCGGCACGATGCGCCAGCATTCCGGCGTATCCGCTTGCCTGTCGAAAAAACGCCACGCGGCCTCCGGCAACGCGCGGAAACTGTTCAAACTGGGCTTGCGGTAATATTTCCCGGCAACGGCCTCGGCGACCGACTCGGGGCTGAGGTCGCTCGCGAAAATCTTACCGGTGCAGCCGCTTTCGCGCAGCAGAAATGCCAGCGTATAGGTTTCCTCCCCCGTGGCGCAGCCCGCGCACCAGAGTTGCAAAGGCTTTCCGCCTGCCTGCCGACGCAGCCCCGGCAAAACATCGCGCGCCATAACGCTGAGTTGATCCATGTGCCGGTAAAAGAAGGTTTCATGCACCAGCATGGCTTCAACCAGGCGCTGCCACACTGGGTCGCTTTCCGGCGTGGTGTGCAGATGATCGGCCAAAACTTGGCGCTCCAACGGGGAGCGGTCGGCGAAGAAGGCCGACAGCCGGTCGTACTGCAAGCGCGGGCTTAGGCCGTAGCGCGCCTCGATAAGCGCCGCCACGCTCACCAAGGCAGCATCCCCGCCGGTCATCCCCGTGCGCTTACTTCGTTTTGAACAGATCGACTTGTTTGCGTTGATCGTCCGCCAGTTGCGAGAGTTGGATCATGGTTGCGGTGATTTCCTCCGCTGCTACGGCATTACCCGAGGCGATGCCGCGCAACTCGGTTACATTGCCTTCGATATCGGTGATCTGTTGGGCGTTCTGGGCGGCGCTTTCGGCGAGTTTACCCACTTCCTGCGCCACGACGACGAAGCCCTTAACGTGTTCACCGGCGCGCGCGGCTTCAATGGCGGCGTTCAGCGGCAGAATATGCGTGCGGTTGGCGATCCCGGCGATCACATGCGTGATCTGGCTGATCTTGCGGCTGTTCTGAGCGATCTTTTCGACAATGCGCGACAGTTCTTCGGCCGAACCGCGCCCGCGCTCCACCAGATTGGCGGCGAGAACGCCCTTATCGTTGGCCACATTGGCGCTGGTGGAGACCATGCGGATTGCCTTTGCCGATTCGGCCAGCGACTGGGTGACTTGCCCCACGGCATTATTTTGCACGCGCGCCCCGCCGGATACTTGGCCAACAGCGGCGCTGGCTTCGGCGACGGCAACGGAAACCTGCCGCGTCTTCAGGCCGATATCACGCAGGGTATTATTGCTGCCTCCGACCAATTGATTGATCTGCGCGCCGATATTGCGCAAGAAGCCGGTTTTATCCGCGAGGTTCACGCGCACGGTCAAATCGTTTTGCGCGGCCTGGGCGATGACGTCGCCGATTTCGATAGTCACGGCTTCGGCGGTTATGGCCACTTTAATTTTTTCGGCATTTTCGCGGAAAACCAGCAAGGCCTTGCCCATCGCCCCCAACTCGTCGCTGCGCTCGGCTTCGGGCAGATCGAAACTGCCGTCGCCGCTGGAGAGTTTCGTGATTTTTGCGGTGAGTTGTTTGATCGGGGCGACGACTCCGCGCAGCACGATCAAGAGCGCGAGAAGAATAATAACGAAACTCACGGCTCCGAGCGCGATTACAGTGCTCCGAATTGTCTCATTCGTTGCCGCCACCTGTTTTGTCACCGCGTCTTGGCGGCGGCTTGCAGTTGATCTGCCGCTTCATTCATCGCGTTCAAGGCGGGCAGCAGGGCGGCGCGGGCATTGGCGGCCCAATAGGCGGTTGCGCCGTCGAAATCCTAGGCAAGCTTCAGGTCGACGGTCGGTTTAACTGATTTCTCCATGGACGCGAAGGCTTGCGTAACCTTCTCCAGCGCTGCAATCTGGTTCGGGGCCAGCACGGCCAATTCGTCCCGGCGCGGCGCGATCAGGGCGAGCGTGCTGCGCAGCCGGTCGGCGCTGGCGGTGAAATCCGCAGGCTCCCGTTGGAGCAGCATCAAATTCGCCACCCGGCCGCTTTCGGACAGAACCGCAGAAAGATCTTTCGAAATAAATCTTGCGCGCAACTGGGTTTTCACCAGCCTTTCAAAGGATTTGTTCGTCTCGGTCAGTTCGGTGACGAGAACAAAGGTAGAGCCGATCAAAACCGCGATCAGCAGACCGATGGGAAACAGAAGTTTCTCTCTGATCTTAATCGAACGAAACATAGGATGTCTCCAAAAAGCTGGCGGGCAGTGCGGTCGGGGCAGTAAAGAAAGGCGGCGGGTTACTCATGATAGGTCCAAACCCCCGCCCAAGTCTTTGGCGGGGCGGCTAACAGGGTTCGGCAGCGCTCCTGAATCAGGAGGCTCGGGCGATCGTCGGGGGCAAGGCTCAGCGCCTGTTCCAGAAGGGTAAGGGCGCTTGCCCAGTTGCCCGCGCTATAGGCCTGAAACCCCTGGGCATAGGCATCGAAGAGATCGCGATTAATCGGTGTGTCAGCGCTGAAGACCTGGTGCAGCGCCGTTTCCGCCGATTGGCCCTTCACCTGAACCTTATCGATGAGGCGGGCGACGATGGGGCGCTCCAGGCGGGCCAGCGTTTGACCACAAATCATAAACGCCGCGCCATAATGCTTGGTCAGCGATTCGATGCGCGCGGCAAGGTTCACCGCATCGCCAATCACGGTGTAATTCGAGCGCGTCGGCGATCCGATACTGCCCGCAATCACTTGGCCCGTACTAATGCCGATACCGATTTTGATCGCCCGGTGCCCGCGCCGCTGCCGGTCCTTATTCAGCACCTCCAGCGCCGCCAGCATGGCGAGCCCGGCTTGCACCGCCCGGTCATGGTCCTGCCCCCGCCGGGCGGGAACGCCGAACAGCGCCATAATGGCATCACCAATGTATTTATCGATAACGCCGCCATTCTGCTTAATCACATCTTCCATGAACGAGAAATATTCGTTCAAGGTTTCGACGATCCCCGCCGCACCCTGTTCTTCCGACAAGGTGATGAAGCTGCGGACATCAGAAAAGAGAGTCGAGGTTTGTTGCAGCGTTCCGCCCAGATTGAGCGATTGCCCCGCGAGGATTTGCGTCGCAACCGTATCCGATAGCGTGCGCGACAGAATGGTTTTTAGTTCTTTTTCCCGCGTCGCATCTTCCAGCAATACCAGAACCTGGGTATCCACCACTTCGAAATCGGGATCGCCTTCCACCAACTCGCGCACGAGGCGGCGCATGATGAAACTATCATCGACGATCAGAATGCGCTTTTTGGTAAGATCGTTCATGCCGTCACCCCTTGCTGAAATGGCGACGCGATAGCCCCGGTGAGCGCGCGCAGGAACTGCCGCCGCGCCGGAATATCGCCAAGCTGCGGTTTGAAATTCGGCCGCAGGCGCAGCAGAAAGCCGCCGCTGCCGTCATAAACCAACCGATCAAACATGCGCTGAAACCCCAAGGGCGCGCGCGGGAGCGGCAGAAATTCGGCCTCAAACCCGCCGCGCAAACCTTCGACCCCATCGACCGCCAAAATCGCGCACACCGGCCCGTCCGGCTGACGCCAGAAAATATGCACCTGCGGCCCAGCCTCATCGGTGCCATCCGTCGCGGGATCGATCCCGCCGATATTCTCGCCGGGAAGTAAAATGCGGTAGGGACCGCAACGAACGTGGAGATACCGGAACTCCATCGCGTCACTCCGCCGCCTGGGACAGCACGCGCATGCCCGGCACGATGGCCCGGCGCGCAAGATCCTTCAGCCCTTCGGGATCGACCATCAGCACGATCCGGTCGGTGCCCAGGGTCGAGACGCCGCCGATGCCGGGAAGCTGGGCGATGCGCGGGTGGGTTTCGCGGATCAGCATTTCGTGACGGCGCAGAATCCGCGTGACCTCCACCCCATAGCGGAAGCGCCCGGAGGAGACGATGATAACCGCCAAATCGCCATCTTCCGCCCGGTCGGCCCTAGTGGGGATCTGCAAAAGATCCGTTAGCCCAAAGAGCGGCAAGAAGCGGTCGTGTCGCAAAATGGCGCGCTGGCCGTTGACGTATTGAATGGCATCGCGCGGCACGGTGGCGGCTTCCACCACCATGCGTTCGGGGAAAGCCACCGTTTGCACCGAGGTTTCGGCGAGCAGAACGGTCTGCATCGCCGCCGACAGCTGCATATCGAGCCGGAAGATCGTGCCTTGCCCCAGCACCGTGCGCACATCGATGCGCCCGCCGAGGCGCGAGATATTGATTAGCGCCACATCCATG
>NZ_JBILQX010000077.1:0-15283 GCF_044372965.1 Elstera sp.
TGGTGATCGCCGGGATCACCGCCGTTTGGGGCGGGGGGCAGCAGAGTTTGCCGCTTCCGGCGGTTTTGACGGGGCAAATGAGCGTTTTCGGCGTCGATCTTGGGCGCTACCGGCTGTTTCTGCTCCTCCTGGGCGGGACGGTGATTCTGTTGCTTCAGCTTGGCCTCGTGCGAACGCGCTGGGGGGCGCGGTTGCGGGCTGCCGTGGATTTGCCGGAGGTGGCGCGCGGTATGGGCGTTCCGGTTAACCGCCTCTTTGCCGCGACGTTTGCGCTCGGAACCGGGCTTGCCGGGTTGGGCGGCGTGCTCAGCGTGCCGCTGGTTGGGCTCGATCCGGCGTTTCCGCTGAAATATCTCACCTTCTATCTCATAATCGTGTCGGTCGGCGGTTTGGGCTCCCTGGGCGGACCGCTGATCGCGGCCTTGGGCCTTGGGGTGCTCGATGTGTTCGGAAAATATTATGTGCCGGAGGCGGGCGGTTTTCTGATTTACGCGCTAATGGTTGGTCTACTTTTGCGCTGGCCCGGCGGCCTCTTCGCGGGGCAACGCGGATGAGGCGGGCGGGGTTGGAGCCGCTGGCGTGGGTGGCGGTCGCGGCCGCCATTTTCTGGGGACTCCCCAATCATCTGGCGCTGGCGACCCATCTTGCGATTCTGGCGCTGTTTGCGCTGTCGCTGCATGTTTTGGTCGGGCTTGGGGGATTACTCTCCCTCGGGCATACCGCCTTCTTCGGGCTTGGCGCCTATACCGCCGGGCTGCTGGCGCGGGCGGGATGGAGCGAGCCGCTGACGGGCCTTGCGACGGCGGGGATGGTCGGCCTGCTCGCGGGGAGTCTCGCCGGGGCGGTCCTCGGGCGGCTGCGCGGGCTGGCCGCGCTCATGGTCACGCTCGGGCTCGGGCTGCTGCTGCACGAAGCCGCGCTGCGCCTGCCGGGCCTTACGGGCGGCGACGACGGGCTTTCTGGGGTCGAAACCGCGCCGCTCCTGGGGCTATTCAGCTTCGATCTGTGGGGAAAAACCGCCTATTGGTATGCGGTCACGCTGCTGGCCGGTGCGTTTTGGGGGATCGGCCGTCTGGAAGCCGCGCCCTTTGGGGTGAGCTTGCGGGCGCTGCACGATAATCCGATACGCCTGCAAGCTTTGGGGATTTCCCAAACGGCGCGCGTGCGCACGGCTTATGGGATTTCCGGTGCGCTCGCCGGGCTCGCGGGCGGGCTGCTGACCCAGACGACGCAGTTTGTGTCCGTTGAGGTTTTCAGCTTTCACCGCTCCGCCGATCTGCTGGTGATGCTGATTCTGGGCGGGGTTGGGCGGCGCTATGGCGCGCTCTTGGGGCCGGTGCTCTATGGGGTATTGCGCGAGGTTTTTTCGGCCTGGCACCCGGCCTATTGGGGCGCGGGGTTGGGAGTAGCCTTGATGGCGATTGTATTATTTGCCCCGCAAGGTCTCTTGGCGCTGTTTGCCCCTAAAAAAACCCGCCCCGAGCAAGTGCCGGGGCGGGCGGAATAGGATTACTTGAACTCAACGGGCGGTGGGTCGCCATAGTCCATTTGCGGCACATCGATTTGAATTGTGCTCGGGTCGAATTTGGCCGCCCCCTGAATATTGCTCAGGACCAGCTCAGGCCAAAACGCGACGATCAGAACCATGATGGCCTGAAGTATGATGAACGCAATCGAACCGCGATAGATTTGCGCCGTTGTAATCGGTGCAATCCGTCGTCCCGTTACGGAATCCTTATACTCCTTATTAGTGGCCACAGAGCGCAAGTAAAACAGCGCAAAGCCGAAGGGCGGGGTTAGGAAGGATGTCTGCAAGTTCATGCTGAGCATGACGCCGAACCAAACGAGATCGATCCCCATTTTCTCGGCAACCGGGGCCACGAGGGGCACGAGGATGAAGGCAATCTCGAAGAAATCGAGAAAGAAGCCGAGCGCAAAAAACAGCAAGTTTACGGCGAACAGGAACCCAACCGTCCCGCCCGGCAGGCTGGTTAGCAAATGTTCGACCCAGATGTCCCCGTCCACAGCCCGGAACACCAGACCGAAGATGGTGGAGCCGATCAGGATGAACATAACGAAGGTCGAAAGTTTTGCCGATTTGTCCATGGCTTCGCGCAGGAGGGCGAAGCCCAGTTTACGCTTCATTAGAGCCAGAATCAGCGCGCCCGCAGCGCCCATGCCGCCGCCTTCCGTGGGCGTGGCGATCCCTAAGAAGATTGTGCCCAGCACGAGGAAAATGAGCACCAAGGGCGGCATCAGCGAGATAAGGACCCGTTTCAGCAGGTCGGTCCCCCGCAGGCTTCGCGCTTCGGGCGGTAGCGCCGGGGCGGCTTGCGGATTGATCAACGTGACCACGAAAACGTAACCGGCATAAATGGCCACGAGCATGAGGCCGGGGAAAAGCGCGCCCTCATACATATCGCCCACCGACCGGCCCAGCTGATCCGCCATAACGATCAGAACAAGGGAGGGCGGAATAATCTGGGCCAGCGTCCCAGAGGCCGCGATAACGCCGGTCGCAAGGCTACGGTTGTAGCCGTACCGCAGCATGATCGGTAACGAAATGAGCCCCATCGAAATAACCGAGGCTGCAACGACGCCCGTTGTGGCCGCAAGAAGGGCTCCAACGAAAATCACCGCATAGGCTAATCCCCCCCGGATTGTTCCGAAAAGTTGCCCGATCGTATCCAGTAGGTCTTCGGCCATCCCCGATCGTTCCAAGATCAATCCCATAAAGGTAAAGAAGGGAATGGCGAGAAGTGTGTCATTGGACATAATCCCGAAAATACGTTCGGGGATTGCTTGCAGGAGTTGAGGGGGAATCATCCCCAATTCGATGGCAAGGAAGCCAAATAACAACCCATTTGCCCCCAGGGCAAAGGCAACCGGGTATCCGAGCAGCAAGAATAAGACCAGTCCCCCGAACATGAGGGGGGCCATATTCTCGATGATAAGCTGAGTCATGATAGCGAATGCTCCAGTTTAAAGGTTTGGAAGGGTTAGGCGTGACCCCGCCGTTCTCCTGGATCTGGGAGCATTCCCCCTAAAAAGGCCGCACGCTTGATGAGTTCTGATACCCCCTGCAATGACAGAAGCAAAAAGCCAATCGGGATCATGATCTTTACGGGCCAGCGGAGCAGCCCGCCGGCGTTGCTGGACATTTCGGTATTGGCAAACGAATCCCAGGCTATAGGCAAAGAGAGCCAGAAAACGATCACCGTGACCGGAAGCAGAAAGACGATTGTGCCGACGATATCGATCCAGGCCCGCGCGCGGGGGCCGAAGCGCCCAGAAACAACATCAATTCGGATATGCTCATTCCGAAGCAGCGTATATCCAGCCGCAGGTAAGAATATACCCGAGAATAGATACCATTGAAGTTCTAACCAGGCATTGGAACTCATATCCAAGCTGTATCGAACAAGGGCGTTAACGGTACAAACTATAACAGCAATTAAAAGAAGCCAATAAACGGCTTTTCCAACTCGCTCATTTAATTGGTCGATGCAGCGACTTAGAAAAATTATAGCGGACATATCCTCCCTCCTTTTTTTGAACGCTAGAGGGCTTCGCCTCTTTATCGCTCAGTGACGCAACGACGCGGTGGGCGCGCCGACCGCAATCCCATCGGGCCAAGCCTGTTGGATATACGAGTGGGCATATATTTATATTCTAAAAAAATTTTTAATATCAAAATTAAAAAACTTTCGTACTGGTTGACATAACAGTAGGCTGTTTCCATATCTTCGAAATGCAAACCGCCCCGATCCGTGAGAACCGAGGCGGCAGAAGGAAAATAGGTTAGGAAGGCGTGTTACTTGAACTCGATCACCTCAGGTTCGCCCTGATCCATGGGCGGAAGTTCGATCTGGATCGTACTCGGATCGAATTTCGCCGCCCCATGCACGGAATCCAACACCAACCCCGGCCAGAAGATGAGAATAGCGACCATGATGATCTGGATGATGACGTAGGGCACCGCCCCCCAGTAGATCTGCTGGGTGGTGATTGGGGCCATCGTCTTACCCGTGACCTTATCCTTGTATGCTTTCTCTGGCGCGACCGACCTGAGGAAGAACAGCGCAAACCCGAACGGCGGATGCATGAAGGAGGTTTGCATGTTCACGCCCAAGAGCACGCCAAACCAAATCAGATCGATCCCAAGCTTGTCCGCCACCGGGCCGACCAGCGGCACCAAAATGAAGGCCAACTCGAAGAAGTCGAGGAAGAAAGCCAGCACGAAGAAGAGGATATTCACTGCAATCAAGAAGCCGACTTGGCCGCCCGGCAGGCTTGTCAGTAGATGTTCGACCCACAAATCGCCGTTCACGCCCCGGAAGGTTAGGCCGAAAACAGTGGAGCCGATGAGGATGAACATAACGAAAGACGAAAGCTTCGTGGTGGAATCCATCGCCTGTTTGACAAGGCTCCAACTCAGCTTGCGCTTCATCAGGGCGAGGATCATCGCGCCCGCAGCGCCCATGCCGCCGCCTTCCGTGGGGGTTGCAATCCCAAGAAAGATGGTGCCGAGCACGAGGAAGATCAAAACCAGCGGCGGAACCAGCGAAATCATCGCGCGGCTGAACAGTTGCATGCCGCGCAGGGTCCGCGCTTCTTTCGGCAGCGCCGGAACAAAGTTTGGCTTTATAATCGAAATCAGGAAGATGAAACCGGCGTACATGGCGCTCAGCATCAAGCCCGGCAGAAACGCCCCTTCATACATATCGCCGACAGACCGGCCCAATTGGTCGGCCATGATGATGAGCACGAGGGAGGGGGGAATGATTTGCGCTAGCGTCCCCGACGCCGCAATAACGCCGGAGGCAACGCGGCGGTCATACCCATACCGCAGCATGATCGGCAGCGAGATCAGGCCCATCGAGATCACCGACGCCGCGACCACACCGGTGGTTGCCGCAAGCAACGCGCCGACGAAGATGACCGCATACGCAAGGCCGCCCCGGATGGGTCCGAACAATTGCCCGATGGTGTCCAGCAAATCTTCCGCCATTCCGGAGCGCTCCAGAATCAGCCCCATGAAGGTAAAGAAGGGAATCGCCAACAGCGTATCGTTGGTCATGATCCCGAAAATACGTTCAGGCAGGGCTTGGAGGAGTTGGATCTGAATCAGGCCAAGTTCAATGGCCAAAAGACCGAACAAAAGCCCATTGGCCCCCAGTGCAAAAGCAACCGGATAGCCGAGCAGCAAAAACAAAATGAGGCCGCAAAACATAAGCGGCGCCATGTTTTCAATCAAAAATTGTGTCATTGGATGTTACTCGCTCGCCGCTGCTCAGTGGTGGCCACGTTTTTCGCCGGGATCGGGGATCAAGCCTTGCAAGAACGCAACGCGCTTGATGAGTTCCGAGAATCCTTGCAGCGCCAATAGCGTAAAGCCGATGGGGATCAGCACTTTCGCCGGCCAGCGGATAAGGCCGCCCGCATTGCTGGACATTTCGCTGTGGATGAACGAATCCCACACCATCGGGAACGACAGATAGAGAATCAGCAGCACGACCGGCAGCAGGAAAAACAGCGTTCCGAAGATTTCGACCTTCGCCCGCGCCTGCGGGCTAAAGCGACCAACGATCACGTCGATCCGAACATGTTCGTTCCGCAGCAGCGTATAGCCCGCCCCCGGCAGAAACACTGCCGCGAAGAGATACCATTGCAGTTCCAGCCAAGCGTTCGAACTATTATCGAAGAGATAGCGGATGAGCGCATTCACCGTACAAACGATGACGGCGACCAGCAGAAACCACTTAATGCTTCCGCCAACGAATTCGTTCAGCCGGTCGATTAACCGACTGAGGGATAGTAAAGCTCCCATAAGCCCCCCTCACTTTTTGTTTTGGGGAAACAAGAGGTTAATCTTGCTTCCCCTGTTTTTGCCTGCCTTACGGGGTGCGCTGGGCGCCCGCCGTGAAGGTGAAGTTATCGAAGGTCGTTTCTGCCACCCGGAACCACAGGTACTGATCGTCACGGAAGGCCTTCCACGGTTCGTAGATTTTCTTCCATTTCGGATTGGTTTTCGCCAACTCGTCGTAGAGTTCGTAGGAAGCCTTGTGGGCCGCCTGAAGAACTTCCCGCGAGAAGGGACGAAGCACCGCACCCGAGCCAATCAACCGCTTCAGGGCGGTCGGATTTTGCGCGTCATACTTGGTCATCATGGCAATGCTGGCCTCGTAGCACGCGGCTTCTAGAATAGCCCGATACTCTTTCGGGAGCGCTTCTAATTGCTCGCGGTTCACGATCGCCGACAGATTCAACCCTCCTTCCCACCAACCGGGATAATAATAGTATTTTGCGACCTTATAGAACCCCAGTTTCTCATCATCATAGGGGCCAACCCACTCGGCCGCGTCAATTGTGCCTTTTTCCAGGGCGGGATAAATGTCACCGCCTGCAATCTGCTGCGGTACGCCGCCCAGTTTGGCGAGAACTTGACCGGCAAGGCCGCCGATGCGCATTTTCAGGCCGTTGAGATCGGCGGGGGTTTTGATTTCCTTGCGGTACCAGCCGCCCATCTGCGCGCCGGTTTGGCCCGCCGGGAAGCTGACGATATTATAATCTTTCAAAAACTCGCCGACGAGTTCCTTCCCGCCGCCCTGATACATCCAGGCGAGATGCTGGCGGGTATTGAGGCCGAAGGGAATGGTGGCTTCGAAGGCGAACGTCGGGTCTTTGCCGACGTAGTAATACATCGCCGTATGGCCCATTTCGACGGTTCCGGCCTGGACCGCGTCCAGCACCTGCAAACCGGGAACGAGTTCGCCTGCGGCGAAAACGCGAATTTGGAATTTACCGCCCGTGGCCGCCGAAACGCGCTGGGCAATGGTTTCGGCCCCGCCGTAGATCGTATCCAGGCTTTTCGGGAAGCTGGAGGCGAGACGCCATTTAATTTCGGGCTGGGATTGCGCGATGGCCGGTGCCGCAATCGTGGTGGCGGCGGCACCAATCCCGGCGGTCTTTAAAAACGCACGACGTTCCATGAATATCCCCTCAACCTAAAGGTCGGCAGGACGGGTAGGCGCGTTCGTTCTCGAACCGAACTGTTAAGGCCCCTCCCCAATCGTCCGACGGTTTTTTTATAACGCTGTATCGGTTCGTTGCCGCGAAGATAGGCTTTTGGGTTAAAAGCGGGAGAGCTACCTTCGTAGGGGGCAAGGCTCGCACTACACATCAGGAGAGGGGTGCGCGTGGAAGCTTGGGTCGTCATAGCGGTTTCGGCGGCCTATATCGCCCTACTGTTCGGCATTGCCTGGTATGGCGACCGGCAGGCGGCGCTGGGCCGTCCGCCCTTGCCGTTTCTGTGGCGCAGCGGCGTCTTCTTTGCGCTGACGCTGACGATTTATACGACAACGTGGAGCTTTTACGGCTCGGTCGGGCGTGCCTCAACCGGCGGGTTCGACTTTCTGCCGATCTATCTGGGGCCGACGCTCGTTCTGCTGTTCGGTCGGCGCATGTTGCGCAAGGCGATTACGGTGGTGAAAGCGCAGAACATCACCTCAATTGCCGATTTTCTGGCCGGGCGCTACGGCAAAAGCCAGGGGCTCGCGGCGCTGGTCACGCTGACGGCGCTGGTTAGTCTCTTGCCCTATATCGCGCTGCAATTAAAAGCCCTGGGCAGCAGTTTCGATGGGTTGACGGGACAGGGAGCACTGCCGTCCGATCCGATTTGGTCCGACACCGCCTTTGCCGTTACGGTGGCGATGGCGGTTTTTTCGATTCTCTTCGGCGTGCGCCATATTCATGCCAGCGAGCGGCATCGCGGCCTGTTGCTGGCGATTGTGTTCGAAAGTCTCGTCAAGCTCGCGGCCTTTATTGCGGTGGCGCTGTTCATCGTCATGCGCCTGCCCGAAGGGCCGGTGGAACTGTTTCAGATCGCAGCGCGGCAGCCGGAATTGGCGCGGCTGCTCGATCTTGATTTGCTCGCCCCAACCTGGGTGAGCAATACGGTTATCGCGTTTTTTGCCTTCTTCTGCATGCCGCATAAGTTCCACGTGCTGATGGTGGAGAATGAGGATAGCCGCCATTTGCGCCAAGCTGCGTGGATTTTTCCCGCCTATCTGCTCGTCTTCTCGCTGTTCATTGTTCCCATTGCCTTGTCGGGCCTGTTGTTGGTGGGGCAGGGCACGCTGAACCCGGATACTTTCGTTCTGGCCCTGCCGCTACGGCTGGGGTCGCCGGAAATGGCGCTGCTGGCTTTCATCGGTGGGCTTTCGGCGGGGACGGGGATGGTGATCATCACCGTCGTCGCCCTCAGCACGATGGTTTGCAATGATGTGGTGATGCCGTTGCTGCTGCGCCGGGCGGCGTTTCGGCAGGAGCGCGATTTAACGCGGGTTCTGCTGTTCATCCGCCGTGCCGCGATTGTGGTCATTCTGCTGCTGGCGTTTCTCACCTATCGGCTGATTGGCGAGAATTATGCACTCACCACGATTGGGCTCATGTCCTTCGTTGCGGTCGCCCAGTTCGGCCCGGCGTTTTTGGGGGCGCTCTATTGGCGGCGGGCGACGCGGGCGGGGGCCGTGGCCGGGATTACCGCCGGGCTGTTCATTTGGGCCTACACGCTGCTGCTTCCGGCGATTATGGTGCTGCGGCGCGTCGATTTCGCCTTTTTGCAGGCGGGGCCGTGGGGGCTGGAGTTTCTATCGGCCCATGCGCTGTTCGGCTTCGCCGAGTTTGACGCGATTTCCCACGCGACCTTCTGGAGCCTGCTGGCGAATCTCGTTTTCTATATTTTGGTTTCAGGGTTCACCCGACCGTCTGTCGTGGAGCAAGCCCAGGCAAAAGCCTATGTGGACGCGGTGCCGAACCCCGAGCCACTGCGCCCGCGCCTCTGGTCGGTGCTGACGCGGCTGACCGATCTGCGCGCGATAGCCACGCGCTACTTGGGTGAGGAGGCGGGGGGCGAGGCGTTCGACCGCTTCATCGCCGCACGCTATGGCGAGGCGGAGCCCTTCTACCGGGAAGGGCTCGCCGATCTCGAAGCCGTCCGTTTCACCGAACATCTGCTGGCGGGGGCGATTGGGTCGGCCTCGGCGCGGGTCGTAATGGGGGCGTCGCTGAAGCGGCGGGGGCTGTCACGCGGCGATGCACGGCAGATGCTCGATCAGGCGTCGGAAGTGATTCGCAGTCAGGCCGATCTGCTGCGCGGCACCATCGACAGCGTGCGCCAGGGAATCTGCGTCCTCGACCGGGATTTGACCGTGCTGATGTGGAACCGGCGCTTTCTCGATCTGTTGGATTTCCCGCCCAATCTGGTGCGCGTCGGCGTGCCGATGGCGGAACTCGTGCGCTTCAACGCCGCGCGGCGGGACTATGCGGCGGGCGATATCGATGCGCTGCTGGTCAACCGCTTTGATGATATCGAAGAATGGCCCTACCGCCACGAGCGCAGCCGCCCCGACGGCACCGTGATCGAAATGCTCACCGATCAGATGCCCGGCGGCGGCTATGTGACGACCTATACCGATATTACCGAACGGCATCTAGCGGCGGCGCGTCTCAAGGAGATCAATGAGACCCTTGAAGCACGGGTGCGCGAGCGCACGGAGGCGCTGCAAGCCGCTAAAGCCGAGGCGGAGCGCGCCAATTCCAGCAAAACCAGTTTTCTTGCGGCGGCCAGCCACGATTTGATGCAGCCGCTCAATGCCGCCCGCCTGTTCACCACGGCACTGGGGGAGCGGCTTCAGGACGGCAATGCGGCGGCGGGCCAAGAAATGGTCCAGCATATCGCCGCCTCCTTGCAGTCGGTCGAACAATTGCTGGCGGCATTGCTGGATATTTCGGCGCTGGAAGCCGGGGCGATGCGGGCGCAGAAGCGCGATTTCGCCCTGGGGCCGCTGCTGGAGCGGCTGGCGGTCGAAGTCACAACGCTGGCCGCCGACCGGCCCGCCCATCGCCCCTTGCGCGTGCGCTTCGTGCCGACGGCGGCGCGGGTGCAGACCGATCCCGATTTACTGCGGCGGATCGTGCAGAATTTCCTGACCAATGCCGTGCGCTACACGTCGCGCGGCAGCCTGTTGCTCGGCTGCCGATCCCAAGGCGATAAGGTGCGGATTGAGGTTTGGGATACCGGGATCGGCATTCCCGAAACCCGCCAGCAGGAGATTTTCGAAGAGTTTCGCCGCCTTGCCCCCAGTGCCGACGATGGAAGGGCGGGGCTCGGTTTGGGGCTTGCGATTGTAGATCGCATCGCGCGCGGGCTCGATCACCCGATTAGCGTTCGTTCCTGGCCGGGGCGCGGTTCCTGCTTCGCCGTAACCGTGCCGCGCGCCCTAACGCCCACGCCGCCGCCGGTAGCGCCAGCGGCGGCCCGGCAACCGGCGCACCCCGGCCTATCCATTCTCTGCGTCGATAATGACGCCGCGATTCTGGCCGGAATGCGGGTTTTGCTGGAAGGCTGGGGGTGTAGCGTGCGCACGGCGGCAACCCCTGCCGAAGCGCGCGCGACCTGGGCGGCGGCGCCCCCGGCCCTGGTGATCGCCGACTACCATCTGGAAGCCGAGATCGACGGTCTCGCCCTGCTCGAAAGCCTGTCGACAGCGTCGAACCCCGTCGCCCGGCTGCTGCTGACAGCGGACCGATCGCCCGCCCTGCGCCAACAAACCCAAGCCGCCGGGATTCAACTTTTGTATAAGCCCTTGCGCCCTGCGGCTTTGCGCAGTTATCTCAGTGCCCTGGCCGCTCAAGCGGAGGATGCCCCTAAGTGACACCGCGTTTCCTGATTGCCGACGATCACCCGCTGGTGCGCGCCGCCCTCAGCGAAACCTTGCGCCGCCGCTGGCCCGAGGCCGAGCTTCTGGAAGCGGCGGATTTTGAAAGCGCAATGGCTGTCCTTGCGTCCATTGACCCATCTGGTGACGAGGTGGATCTGGTCCTGCTCGACCTGACGATGCCCGGTAGCAATGGCTTGATGGGGTTGATGCTCCTGCGCGCCCATGCGCCGACGGTGCCGGTCGCCGTGGTCTCGGCGCAGGAGGATGCGGAAACGGTGCGGCGTGCGCTGGCGTTCGGGGCGGCGGCCTTCATTCCGAAATCGGCCTCGGTCGAGACGATCCAGGCCACGATTGACGCGGTCTTGCGCGGCGACCTTGTGGGGCTTACGTCCGAGGGCGTCGAAGCCCCGGTAGATGCCGACGACCGCGACCTGTATCGCCGCCTCGCCACGCTCTCGCCGCAGCAGTTGCGCGTGCTGGCGATGATCGGGGAGGGCAAACTCAATAAGCAAATCTGTTTTGAATTGGGGATCGCCGAGCAAACGGTGAAGGCCCACGCCAGTCAGATTTTCCGCAAGCTTGGCGTCGTCAGTCGCACTCAGGCGGCCTTGGTGTTAAACCGGCTGTCGCCTTCGGCGGGTTAACCGCGCGCCGGAAGCGTGCGCAGGCGCGCGGCAATCTCTTGGCTGACGGCGGAAATCGCGCGGTTCATACTGGCGACCGCCGCCGGAAAGCCCGCGCCACTGCCCTTCTCTTGCCGTGAGAGGCGGGCCGAGGCCACTTCGGCGCGGCTATTTGCATCAATGATAATCCAGCGCCCGCCCAAGGCGGCGCTGCCATCGGGCGCGATTTCGAAGCGCGTGATATCGAGGTAGATTTCGTAATCGAGATGCCCCACGGCGCGGCCCGATTGCAGCAATTGGGCTTCTACGCCCAGGAGACGCGAGAGGTTTTCGGTCAGCACGCGCGAGAGGGTGACGGGCAGCCGTTCGGCCCAACGATCACTTTCGACCGCGCTCACCTCATTGCTGCCCGCGCGCACCACCAGTTCCGGGCGGTCGAGATATTCGGGAACCTGGGTCGCGCCGATACCCAGCGCAAGGCGTTGATCAAGGCGCGGGGCGGGGCTCACAACCTCCAGCGGGTCGAGCACATAGAGGCGCGCGGGCGGCGCACTCGTTAGGCAGCCGGTGAGGGCAGGGGCGATCAGGCCGAGGAAAAAAGGCAGGCGGGTCATTCTATCGCTTTCCGACAATCAGGGCATTGGGGTTGCGCTCCAACTGTTCGGCAAAACCGCGCAGCGAGCGCGTGACATAATTGAGATTGCGCAACACTTGCTCCAAATCGGCGCGCTGGGCCGAGGCGGGGCCGATCAGGCTATTGGCGGCTTGGACGGCCTGTTCGGTGGCTTTAAGCGTCGCATTCGCCTGAGCACTGAGGGCGAGTAACTGCTTGTCGGCATCTTGGGCCAATTTTCGCGAATCGCCCATCAGGCCGGACACGTCGGTTTGCGTCGCTTTGGTCGCCTGCTGGATGGTTTGCAGCGTGGTGCGCGCTTCGGCGAGCGTGAGTTCGAGCGACTGGCTGAGCGGGCCGATGGCACTTTTCGCCGTGGTCGCGGCTTGCTCCAAGGCTTCCGCCCCGCGCGCGCCGCTAGTCAGGAGGGTTTTGATTTCCGGCGAGGTTAGCAGATCGTTGAGGTTGCTCAGAACGGCCAAAGCGGTTCCCGCTAAATCCTGCAAGGGCAAGGACCCCACGCTTTCCAGCAGTGAGTCGAAGCTGGAGCGCAGCGTCGGGATTTCCATCGCCTGCCCGGCGGCCTTATCGGGTGGCGGGGCGGCCGGGAAGAAGTCGAGATTGACCGACACGAGGCCGGTCACGAAGCTTTGCACCTGCAATTGCGCGCGCAGGCCCTTATCGATGGCCTCGTTCAAGCTTTCCGAGAGCGAGCGGGCCGCGCCGACGAAGGCAACCTTATCGGTATCGATTTCCAGTTCCACGGGAATGCGGGCCTGGAACGTGTCGGGAATAAGCTGAAGCTGAATGCTTTTGACCTGGCCGATGCGTACCCCCCGGAACGTCACGGGCGCGCCGACCGCAAGCCCGCTGACCGATCCATCGAACCGCGCGATGGCCACTTCCTTCGCCTCACGGCTGAACAGCCCGGAGCCGAAGGCGGTGAGGCCGCCGATGCCCAGGACCAATGCCCCGAGAACAAAGCCGCCGATAACGACCGGGTTGGCGCGTTTACTCATCGTTTAAAGCTTTCCCGTGTCATGGATCAGGCGCGGCGCAGGGTACTAAAGAAACCATCCACTTGGCGGCGCAGGGTTTCGGCTTGTTCGGAAAGTTCGAGAGCGGCGGTGCGCACGTCCGCCGCGCCGCTGCCGGTGGCAACGGCGGATTGGTTGATCCGATCCACCGTATTGAGAACTTTTTGGGTTCCCTGGGCCGCATTTTCCGAATTGCGCACGATTTGGGCGGTGGCGGTGCTTTGCTCGTCGATGGCGCGGGCAATCGCGGTAGCGCTATCGTTGACGGAGGTAATCGTTCCCGCGATTTCTTGAATGCCGCTTAGGGTTTCGTGGGTCGCGGCTTGGATTGCGGCAATCTGTTGGCTGATTTCGTCGGTGGATCGGGCGGTTTGGCTGGCGAGATTCTTCACCTCGGTCGCCACCACGGCAAAGCCTTTCCCGGCCTCGCCCGCGCGGGCGGCTTCGATGGTTGCGTTCAGCGCCAGAAGATTGGTTTGGCTGGCAATATCGGTAATCAGTTTCACCACGTCGCCGATTTGCTGCGTGCGGTCGGCGAGCCCCTGCATGGTGCCCTTGGTGCGGCTGGCCTGATCCATCGCTTCGCTGGCGATTTTGGTGGAATGCAGCACCTGCTGGCGGATTTCATCGACCAGTTTCAGCAGTTCGCGCGCGGCTTCGGCGACGGTATCGACGCTGCGGGCGGCGTCCCCAGAGGCGACGGCCACGGTGCCCGATTGCTGCGTTGTCTCATTCGCCGAGGTTGCAAGGCGGTTCGCCGTAGTTTCCAAAAGCGCGGCGGCTTGGCTGATCCGCCCCAGCGCCGTCGTGGTTTGGGCATCGAAGGCCACGACATTCTCTTCTAGCGCAGCGCGCTGAGTTAGGCGGCGTTCGGCCTCTTCCCGCGCTTGCCGGTCGAAAATGCGGGCCTGATTGGCGGTTTCGGTATAGGCGATAAAGGCTTTGGCCAGTACGCCCACTTCATCGCGGCGTTTTGCCGTGGCCGGATCGACGACGACATCAACGGTCGTGCCGTCCGCCGTGCCCGCCATGCCGCGTGCAATCAGCGTCAGCGGCTGAGAAATCAACCGATGGGCGACGAGAATGGCAAGCCCGAGCGAGGCGGCGAGTCCGAGGAACGTTAGCGCCAATAAATCCCGGATGGTGTCGCTGTAAAGCTCGCTGCCGCGCACGATATTATCGCCGAATTTCGTAAAGTTCGGTTGCTGGATCAGATTGACCTGTTCGGGCAGGCTTTGCACGAGTTTGCGCACATTGGCGAGACGTGCAGCATCGGGACTGTTAATTAGCGCCTGCGCTTCGGTTTTAATCGATCCAAAGGTGGTTTCGATGGCCTTCAGCGGGGCCAACGCGCTGGGCGTACCGATAGCCGCATGCAAAGCTGCAACGGATTGGCTTGCCTTGTCCAAATCCTTACCGAGCTGGGCCGCAATTGCGGGACGGTCGGTAGCGCTGACCGAGGCGAGATGTTCGAGATGCTGGGCGATAACGAGCACATCGACCATCACCACATCGGCCGTATGCACTTCGGTTGTTGCCATCAACAGATCATCGACCACGACCGGAATCGCGCCGACCCGCAGGATACCGAGCACGGCCACGGCAATTGTCGCCATCGCGATCAAAATGAAAGTAACGCAGAGCTTCCAAATGAGTGGAAGATTTTCGATCAGCCGAATCATCGCGTTGCTCTCAGGTTGGGGCGCTCGTTGAGCATTTTTAGCATAATATGAGGCTTTTCTGAGAAATCTTAATCGGACACGGTTAGGACTTCATCACGCCCCGGCGCAAGAAGGCTTGCACTTGCGGCTCTGTGCAGGTTTCCAGCAGCGCTTTCGGCGGCCCGTGCGCAATCGGCGTGCGGGTTTCGGCGTCAAGAAAGATCGAATTATCGGCGATAGCGAAAATACTGGCGAGTTCGTGGGTAACGATGACGACGGTCGCCCCCAGCGAATCGCGCAGTTCCAGAATAAGATCGTCCAGCCGTTTCGAGCTGATCGGGTCGAGCCCCGCCGAGGGTTCGTCGAAAAACAGAATATCAGGATCGAGCGCAATGGCGCGCGCAAGGCCCGCGCGCTTACGCATTCCGCCAGAGATTTCCGCAGGCATATAATCTTCAAACCCGCGTAAGCCGACGAGGGCGAGTTTCAACGCCACCAATTCTTCAATCTCGGGTTCGGTCAGGCTGGTATAGGTGCGGATCGGCAGCGCGACATTTTCGGCGAGCGTCATCGAACTCCATAGCGCGCCGCTTTGGAACAACACGCCGAAGCGCCGGGTGAGGCT
>NZ_JBILQX010000078.1:0-15265 GCF_044372965.1 Elstera sp.
CCTTCAAAGTTGCGGTTGCCCGACAGAACGGCGGCGACGGTGAGATCGCCCTTTTCCACCGCGGCGGCAATCGGATCGGCCAGCGGGCCGGAGTTGCCGATGCAAGTGGTGCAGCCATAGCCAACCAGATTGAAGCCGAGCTTATCGAGATAGGGGGTCAGGCCCGCCTTATCGAGATAGTCGGTGACGACCTGGGAGCCGGGGGCGAGCGAGGATTTCACCCAGGGCTTGCGCTCCAGGCCGAGTTCCACCGCCTTTTTCGCCAGCAAACCGGCGGCAATCAGCACGCTCGGGTTCGAGGTATTGGTGCAGGAGGTGATCGCGGTGATAACCACATCGCCATCGGTCAGCGCGTAGTTCGAACCTTCCACGGCCACCTTGCGCACGGCAGGCACGCCCGAATCGCTCAGGGTCTTGCTGAAGCTGGTATTGGCATCGCTCAACAGCACGCGGTCTTGCGGGCGCTTTGGACCTGCCATCGACGGCAGCACTGCGGCGAGATCCAGTTCCAGCGTCGTCGTGAACACCGGGTCCGGCGTGGTGGCGTCGCGCCACATGCCTTGGGCCTTGGCATAGGCTTCCACCAGCTTCACGCGCGCCGCATCACGGCCCGTGAAATTCAGGTAGCGAATGGTTTCGGCGTCGATGGGGAAGAAGCCGCAGGTGGCGCCATATTCTGGAGCCATATTGGCGATGGTGGAGCGGTCGGCCAGCGACAGGTTATCGAGGCCCGGCCCGTAGAATTCCACGAACTTGCCGACAACGCCGAGCTTGCGCAGCATTTGCGTAACAGTCAGCACCAAATCGGTCGCGGTCGCGCCTTCCGGCAGCTTGCCGGTGAGCTTGAAGCCGACGACATCGGGTACCAGCATCGAGACGGGCTGGCCGAGCATGGCCGCTTCCGCTTCGATCCCGCCGACGCCCCAGCCCAGCACCGCGAGGCCATTGACCATCGTCGTATGCGAATCGGTGCCGACGCAGGTGTCGGGATAGGCCACCGTCTTGCCGTCTTCCGTTGCGGTCCACACCACTTGCGCCAGATATTCGACGTTCACCTGATGGCAAATGCCAGTGCCGGGCGGCACGACGCGGAAATTATTGAAGGCCGATTGGCCCCAGCGCAGGAAAGCGTAGCGTTCGTGATTGCGCTCGAACTCCAGCTTCACATTATCGGCAAATGCATGCCCCGTGCCGAAGTTATCGACCATCACCGAGTGATCGATCACGAGATCGACCGGCGAGAGCGGGTTGATCTTCTGCGGATCGCCGCCGAGGGCCACCATCGCATCGCGCATCGCGGCCAGATCGACCACGGCGGGAACGCCAGTGAAATCCTGCATCAGCACGCGCGCCGGGCGGTAGGCGATTTCCTTTTCCTCGCCGGACGGCTGCCAATCGGCCAGCGATTTGACGTCGGCGACGGAAACCGTGCGCTCGTCCTGGTAGCGCAGCAGATTTTCCAGCAGCACTTTCAGCGACATCGGCAGGCGGGTCACATTCGTGTGACCGGTTTCCACTAGGGCGGCGAGGCTGAAATAATCAAAGGAAACGCCATCGACGCTAAGCGTGCGACGGGTTTTGAGCGTGTCGATTCCGACGGTCACGGGATTTCTCCGTATTAGTTGCGGGGGTTCAGACGAACCCAACCCTTCCGAAGCGCGAGTGTACGCCGGATCCGTGACAGAACAAGACGGAAGAACTGGGGGGCTTCCCTAGTTTTTCTTGTGGAGCCGCTGCCCGCGCCACGCCAGCCCCGCCGCCAGGGTGGAAAGCGCCAGTAAACCCGCCCCGATGGCAAAAATCGCCTCATAAGCTTGCGTTGCGGCAAAGAGCGCGGCAAAGGCTTGACCCGCCACCGCCTGGAAGCTCGAGAAAATCAGCGTGAGTTTCCGCCACGCACCGCGATGGGCGTCCGCCCCTACCAATTCTAGGGCAACCCCGGAGGTGAGCATGGCCGCACCGGGGGTTGCCGCGCCGACGATGAGGCTGGAAATCACCAGGGCGGGCAGGGATGAGGAGACCAGCGGCAGGGCAATCGCCAAGGCTTTCGCCCCCAACATCAGCGTCAGGGCCGCGCCGAAGCCGATTTTATCGGCCAACCGCCCGAGCAGCAGTACGCCCAAGGCCGCACCGATGCCGAACAGAACCCAGAAATAGCCGCCGACCGCAACGCCATGCCCCAGGCCGCGCGCGATATAATCAACCCAAAACACGGTATGGGGGATAAAGCCCATCGCATCCCCGGCATAGGCGGCGGCAAGGGCGAACAGCGGCAGCGTCCAGCGCGGCCCCGGCCCACTGGGAAGGGCTGCCATCGGAGGCTTTTCTGGCCAGCCAGACCAGGCCGGAATCCAGAGCAGCAGCGCCAGCGCCGATAGGCCAAGCCACGCCGCGACAATGTCGATCCGCGCCAGCCAGGGAACGACCGTTCCGGCCAGAATAATCCCAATACCGATGCCGCAGAAAACCAGCCCGCTGATCGTGCCCCGCCGGGAAACCGGCACTTGGCTAAGCAAGGCCGAGGGGCCGAGAATGAGAATGAGCGCGCCCGAAATGCCCGTCAGCATCCGCCAGGGCGCGAGCCAGATGAGTCCCCAGTCTGGCCCCCAGTTCGGGATTCCCGCCAGGGTCGCCAGCAGCACAGCACCAACCGAGGCGCGCAGCACGAAGCCGACGCCGAAACGGTCCGCGAGCCGCAGCGCAATCAAGGAGCCGAGAAAATAACCAATAAGGTTCGCCGCACCCAACCATACGGCCTGCGGGCCGGTGAAGAGACCGGCGGCGACCAGGGCAGGAATCAGCGGCGTAAAGGCAAAACGCCCGATACCATGGCCGACGATCAACGCCGCCATTCCGGGCAAAGCCTGCCGAAAGGCCGAAATTTGGGGGACGGGGGCCGTCATAAAAGCTCGGAGGCGCGCGGGCGGGCGCGCTCCTACCGCCTAAGACTGGTGCTTACGCATCGTCCCGTTCAACTTTTTCAAGGAACCGCGCCGCGCGCGTCAGGGCTTCTTGAAAATGCACCGTGCGAACCGGAGCGGCGACGGTGGACCGGGCATGCATCAACAAATAGCCGAGCTGATGCTTCATCATATCGGCATTTTCCAAGTGGCGCGCCAAGGTCATCAGGTAATCATAGAGTTCCTGATCCTGGTGCTTCTCATACATCGCCGACGCTTTGGTGTAGAGTTCTTCGAGCGCCTTGTTCATTTTTGTGACCCTCCCACATATACCGGCTCGATATTTTATAATATCTTACCCGGCTAAAATCGTGCTCGCTTGTGCGGCGCAACACGAAAACCCTGCCGGAATCCCTCCCCCCTGGCAAGGGGGTTTGACGGGCGCGGCACCCTTTCCGGTCTCACTGTCATAAAATACGTCATACAGGGCTATAACCCGCACTTTGGATAGAAAAACCCCCGTCGTCTTGCTAAAATTCTTCGTATGGATCGGGGTTTTCGTCTCTTTACGCGCGGATTATGGGCATTGGCTGGTGTGATCGGCGGTGCCAGCCTCGGGCTTATTCTGGCGGACCGCGCGGGGATGCTCGCGGGCGCGTCATCCCCGCCAACGATGGCCCCCTTAACCAGTGCCACAAGCCTGCTGCCCGAAACGGGCCCGCTCGGCGTGCTCACCGCCGCCGCCCTGCCCCCCGTGGTGATCCCCATCGAGTTCGGCCCGTCGCCGGGGCGCGCGGCTGCCGTCCAAGAGCCCGCACCTCTTCCGCCCATTCCAGAAAAGCCGGTTCAGGGTGCAGCCATCCCTAAGGCCGATCTGCCGAAGTCCGACTTAGCCAAACCTGCCCAGCCAAAACCCGCCGCCCTTCCGGTCCCCAAAGCCCCCCCTCAGCCCGAGGCAAGTGCCCCCGCCGAGGCGATTCTGATTTCCGTGGCCGACCGAAAACTGCGCGTTTTGCTCGCCGATGGCAGCAGCCGTAGCTTTCCCATCGCCGTGGGACGGTCGCGCGATCTCATCCCCATCGGCACGACCGAAATCTTGCGCAAACGCCGTAATCCCACCTGGGTGCCGACGCCGGAAATGCGGCGGCGCGACCCGAAGCTACCCGTCTCGGTGCCTCCCGGCCCGCGCAATCCGATGGGGCTTTATGCGCTCGATTTGGGCTGGACCTATTACCGCATCCACGGCACCAACGAGCCGCAATCGATTGGCCGGGCCGCCTCCTCCGGCTGTTTCCGCATGCTCCCCAAAGATATTGAGGCCGTGTTCAAACTGGTCGATGTCGGCACGAAAGTGACCGTTATCGAAGGCCGCTTGCCGAAACTGCCCGACCCCACGCCCCCGCCCGTGCCGGAAACTAAGGCGCTCTAAGCCGAGGTCAGCAGCAAACTGGTTTCGCTGTTCAAGACCCCATCGATTTCGCGCACCTGCCGCAGCACGCGGTCGAAATCGGCCAGCGATTGGGCGCGTAAATCCGCCACCAGATCCCAGTGACCGTTGGTCGTGTGCAAGGCGTACAATTCTGGCAGGCCGCGCAGACTTTTGATGACGGCGCTGGTGGATTTGCCCGCAACTTCGATCATCATCACCGCGTGAATAAGGTTGCTGGCGTGCTCCGCCCGCACGCGCACGGTGAAGCCCAGGATCGTACCGCTCGCCACCAGCCTATCCAGGCACTTTTGCACCGTGTTGCGCGACAGGCCGAGCACGGCGGCGAGTTTCGCCACGGGGGCGCGGGCATCGGCCTGAAGGGCAGCGATCAGGCGGCGATCGAGATCGTCGAGGGGCAGCATGTTCTCTTCCTTATGTGCATTCTGCTGAAGCGCAAGAAGCATAGTGCGCAACTCTTCCCCAAATCAGCATCAGTTTGCACATTGTGCCAGAACAGGCGGAGTCCTTAGCCTAAGGCTGTCTTCTTCAGCCCCGGAACGCGCCGCTATGTTCAGCCCCCAATCGCCCCAAGCCGTCGTGATGATCCGCCCGCATCATTTCACCCCGAACCCGGTAACGGCGGCGGATAATGCTTTTCAGGTCAGCCAAAGCTTCGGCCCGGCCGCCGCCGTGGCCGCCGAAGCTTACCGGGAGGTCTCGGAGGCCGCCGAAACCCTCACCCGCGCAGGCATTACGGTGCATCTGTTCGAGGATACCGGCACGCAAACCCCCGATTCGGTGTTTCCGAACAATTGGTTTTCCACCCACGCCGGAGGGCATGTGGCCGTTTATCCGATGTTCGCGCCCAACCGCCGGGCGGAGCGACGCTGGGATATTCTGGAACTGTTGAAGCGCGACTACCGGGTTCAGGACGTGATCGACTATTCCGGGCTGGAGGCCGATGGCGTGTTCTTGGAAGGCACGGGCGCGATGGTGCTCGACCATATCGAACACGTCGCTTACGCCGTTCGGTCCCACCGCATGACGCCGGTGATGCTGGAACGTTTTTGCACCCATTTCCGCTATGAGCCGATTTCTTTCGAGGCGGTGGACCCGAGCGGCACGCCGATCTACCACACCAATGTGTTGATGAGCATCGGCACCGATTTGGCCTTGGTCGGGCTGGAGATGATCCCCGATGTCGCCCGGCGGACCGAAATCGCGGCCCGGTTAACCGCAGGCGGCCGCACGCTGGTGCCGCTGAGTGAGGCGCAGATTGGCGATTTCGCGGGCAACGCCTTGGAGCTTCAAGCGCCAGACGGCTTAGTTCTCGCCCTCTCCACCCGCGCCCTCGGCAGCCTTGGCGCCAGCCAGAAGCAACAGATCGAAACTAAGGCCCGGCTGCTGCCCCTTAGCATCCCCACCATTGAACAGGCGGGCGGATCGGTGCGCTGCATGTTGGCGGGCATCCATCTCGCCAAACGCCCGGCGCTCGCCTTAGCTTAGCCAAGATCAACGCCGGCAACCGTCTGCTTGAGCAACCCAAGCAGTTTTGCCGCGTCAGGACCGCCCACCTGGGCCAGGAGCGCGGTATGAACCCGGTCCCACACGGGGCAGGCTTCGACGAACAGCGCCCGCCCTGCCGGGGTGGCTGCCGGGCGTTTGGCGCGGCGATCTTCTGGGTCGGGATTGATCGTTAACAGCCCGCGCCGCTGCAAGGGTTGCAGCGCGCGCGTCAGGCTGCTCGCCTCCATCGCCAAGGCGTCGGCAAGACCTTGGACCGACCAGCTTTTCCCCCGGTCATGCGCCCAACTGAGGTGCCCTAAAATTGCGAATTGAGTCGCCGTCAACCCGAGAGGCGACAGCGCCCGGTCGAACCCCGCCGTCGCCCGGCGGGTGGCTTTGCGGAGATGGAGCATTAGGCAGTCGTTAAGGCTGCGGTAATTGGGGTCGGGCATCGGGAACGCGCCTCTTGACGACTACGGAAAGAGGCCGTCATGATAGCTGCATACACAGCTTTTTGCGAGCCCCCCCGCGATGACCCAGCCGATCTTTGCCCCGCTGCCCGCCGATGCGATCACGCTCAGCGGCCTTGAAATTCTGCACCGGATGAAAAGCGGCGACCTGCCAATGCCGCCAATGGCCCAGGTGATGGGCATGCACCCGGAGGTGGCGGAACATGGCCGCGTGGTTTTCACCTCCACGCCAAAAGCCGATTTTCTGAACCCGATGGGCACCATTCACGCGGGCTATGCCTTAACCCTGCTCGATACCGTGCTCGCCTGCACCGTTCATTCCACACTCACCGCGGGTCAGAGCTATACGACGCTGGAAGTGAAGGCCAATTTCGTGCGCGCCATTTTGCCCGATTCCGGCCTGCTCACGGTAGAAGGTAAGATTTTGTCGGCCGGGCGGCGTATTGGCACCTCAGAAGCTAAGATCACCGATACCAAAGGCCGCCTTCTCGCCCATGCCACGACGACGTGCATTATTTTCTCGGGTGAATAAACCCGCCCTGTATCAATAGTGCCTTAGCCTTGTATCACAGCCATTCCCCCCCGATCCCTTAAGCTTTAGGATTATTTTAGGGAATCGGGTGCAGGGTGATTGGGTTATGGCAAGTTTCTGGCACCGATTGGTGAGTTTTTTTATGATCCAGGAACGGATTCCCGTTCCGCGGCTGCGCATGGTAAACAATTGTTCGGCCTGCCGTTATTGGGTCGCGCCCGACAAAATTACCAGCCGCGAGGTTCCTTCTGCGCGCGCCATTCAATGGGCTAAGGATAATGGCTACGGGCGTTGTACGGCTAAAGCCGCTCCCGATCAGAAGAAGGCCCGCGGCGAAACCAAGCGTTTCACGATGCCGACCGACGGTTGCGGCCAATACGCCAAACGCCCTGAAACCGCGATGCCTGCCCGCTAAAGTTCCCAGTGCAAAAAGATTTTTTTGGTCTGTTGCCGTAGCACAACAGTCGAAATTCGGCCATGATCGGAGGCGATAGTCCGCAAGACAGAGCGAACGGGCTTTATCTTGGGCGGCCTCGCCCCCACCTTCCTGTTCGACACAACGACAAACAACGGTTTTGCGCCATGACAGCACCCTTTTCTTCTGTTCCCCGCTCCTCCTCGCCGTTGCGGCGCGTGGTCGCCGTCGCGGGGCTCGCCCTGGCCGTCACCGGTGCCCCCCTTCTGGTGCCGAGCCTCGCCCCGCCCGCCTATGCCCGCAGCGCTCCCGAAAGCTTCGCCGATATGGCGGAAAAGCTGCTGCCCTCAGTGGTGAATGTGTACTCCACCCAGATCAGCAAGCCCGTCCGCGCGCAAGGGAATGGCGGTGGCGGCGGGGCGGAGCCCGATTTTCAACTGCCGCCCGGCTCGCCGTTCGAGCAGTTCTTCCGCGAGTTCATGAACCGTCAGCGCGGCGGGCAGAACCAAGCGCCCCGCCGTCAAACCTCGCTGGGCTCGGGCTTCATCGTCGATAGCACCGGCTTCATCGTGACCAATAATCACGTGATCGACGGCGCCGACGAAATCAGCGTGAAGCTGCATGATAATACCGAGCTTTCTGCAAAGTTGATTGGCCGCGACCCGAAAACCGATCTCGCCTTGCTGAAGGTCGAAAGCGCAAAGCCGTTACCCGCCGTTCAGTTCGGCGATAGCGATAAAGCGCGCATCGGCGATTGGGTGATGGCAATCGGCAATCCCTTCGGCCTTGGCGGTACGGTCACGGCGGGCATTTTGTCGGCGCGCAACCGTTCTACGGGGGGCGCTTACGATGATTTCTTGCAAACGGATGCCTCGATTAACCGGGGCAATTCGGGCGGACCGATGTTCGATATGGACGGCAAGGTTATCGGCGTGAACTCGGCCATTCTGTCGCCCAACGGCGGCAGCGTCGGCATCGGTTTTGCCATTTCCTCCAACCTCGCCCGCCCGGTGATCGAGCAGATCAAAAACGGCGGTGCGGTGAAACGCGGCTGGCTTGGCGTGAAAATCCAACGTTTGGATGACGATGTCGCTGCGGGCTTTGGACTCGATAAGGCGCGCGGTGCGCTGGTGAGTGCCGTCACCGATGGCAGCCCCGCGGCAAAAGCCCAAGTGAAACAGGGCGACGTGATCTTGAAGTTCGATGGGCGCGACGTGCCGGAATCAGACCGTCTGCCGCGCATCGTCGCCGATACGCCCATTGGCAAGCCGGTCGATATGGTCGTTTGGCGGAATAAGAAGGAAGTAGCACTCAAGGTTACGGTCGGCGAGTTGAAGGACGAAGAAGTCGCAACCGCCACGGATTCGAAAGAACCGTCCGCCGCCGAACCCGCCGTGACCGTGCGCGGCCTTGGGCTGAAAGTTCAGGCCATCGACGCAGCGACGCGCGAGAAGTTCGGCTTGCCGGAAGGACAAGCCGGAATCGTGATTACCGATGTGACCGGCGACAGCAACGCCTTCGAAAAGGGCCTGCGCCCCGGCGATATAGTAACAGAGGTCAATCAGGAAGAGGTGAAGTCGGCGGGCGATCTCGCCGCCAAAGTTACCGCTGCGCGCGAGGCTAAGAAGAAAACCGTCCTGCTCACGCTGTTCAGCAAGGGCGATACGCGCTTCGTTGCCGTCCGCATCGACTAAATTAGAAGGGCGCGGCGGTTTCCCGCAGCGCCCCTTATCATCCCGCAGCGGCGCGCTCTGAACAGCGCGCCGTTTGCTTATTTGCCGCGATATTTATCGTGGCAAGCGCCGCAGGTTTTACCGACTTCGCCGAAGGCCGCTTTGATCCCATCGAGGTTCTTCGCGTTCGAAGCCACCAGCAGTGCGCCCGCCGCCGTGTTGAAATTGGCGACGGCGGCATCGAACCCGGCCTTGTCGGTCCAAATCGCGGCAAGCGCTTTGGTATCGCCCTGATCGCTGCCCACCGGGAAACCCGCCGCCATGCGTTTGGCGACATCGACAACGGCTTGGGCGGGGGCCGCGGCCGTATCGACGGCATCTTTGCCATCGACGACACCTTTTATCGCGCCGACGCTTTTACGCAGGATCTGCATATCATCCTTGCGGTTTTTAATGGCGTCTTGCGCATAGACCGCAACCGGCGCAACCAACCCGAGCGCGACAATGGCCACCGCAACCCGACCCATGACCTTAACCATCGATTTTTCTCCCAAAAGACTGGCTCAAACCCGTTCGGCGCACCTGTTATATCAGCCAGGAAGCTGGTTCAGATCACGCCCACTTAACAGTGTATCAGAGAATAAGGCTAAAATGCGCTGCCCCCATGAGGCGCGCGGCATTTTGTTAAAAAAACATAAAACCTACGTTAATTGTAAAATCCCATTGACTCCCCGCCAGGAAAGCCCTACCTGTGGAATCGTTAATTCGCAATCCCTGCACGGGATTGTAAAAAGGGGAAGGGTCGATGCACAGCCTGCCGATTTTCTTGTCGCTGAACCAACGCGAAGCCCTGATTGTCGGCGGCGGCGAAGCGGCAACGCAGAAGCTGCGCCTGCTGAAACGCACCGGCGCGCGCATTACGGTCGTGGCGAAGGACCCGTCGGCAGAAATCGAAGCCGCCGCCGTGACGGACGAGATCATTCTGCTGCGCCGCCCCTTCCGCTTAGATGATATCCGCAATCAGGCTGTAATTTTCGCCGCGACCGGCGATGACGATCAAGACGGGGAAATCTCCCGCCGCGCCCAAGATGTCGGCGTGCCCGTCAATATCGTCGATGAGCCCGCCCTCTCCAGCTTCCTCATGCCGGCGATTGTGGACCGCGACCCGGTTTTGGTTGCCATCGGCACCGGCGGCAGCGCCCCCATTCTCGCCCGCCGCGTCCGCGAGCGCCTGGAACGGCTGCTACCCGCGCGCCTTGGCCCCCTCGCCCGCTTCATCGAGCGGTGGAAAGACCCCGTCCGGGGGCGAGTGAGCGACCCGGCGGCGCGCCGCCGGGTCTTGGAGCAGTTCTCCGATGGCCCGATTGCCGATCTGGTGCTGAACGGTCAAGAACGTGCCGCCGATGAGGCCGCCGCTCAACTGCTAGAAACTGGAACCGTCGAAGGCGGCTCGGTCGCCCTCGTCGGCGCGGGGCCGGGCGATCCCGAGTTGCTCACCCTCAAAGCCCTGCGTGCCCTATCGGATGCCGATATCGTTTTCTACGACGAGCTGGTCGCCGAACCCATTCTCGACCGCATCCGCCGCGATGCGGAGCGCGTGCCCGTCGGCAAGCGCAAGGCCCATCACTCTGTCCCGCAAGATCAAATTGGCCGCCTGCTGGTCGAATCCGCCCAAGCGGGCAAGCGCGTCGTGCGCCTTAAAGGCGGCGATCCGTTTATCTTCGGGCGGGGCGGGGAAGAGGTTGAAGCCGTGCGCGCCGCAGGCCTGCCGATTACGATTATCCCCGGCATTTCCGCCGCCCTCGGCTGCGCTGCCAGCGCCGAAATTCCGCTAACGCACCGCGATCACGCCTCCGCTCTGGTGCTGGCCACCGGCCATGGCCGCGACGGGGTGCCGTTCTCCAGCGCGGGCGTGCCGCAAGCGGGCGGGAAAACCGTGGCCATCTATATGGGCCTCGCCCAAGCCCCGCGCATTACGCAAGAGTTGATCGACGCCGGGCATGCGAATGATACCCCCGTTGCCTTGATCGAAAACGGCACCCGCCCCGATCAAAAGGTTTCGACCGGGCTTCTGGCCGATCTGCCGCGCCTTGCGCTTCAGCACGGCACCGGCCCGACGCTGCTCATCATCGGTTCGGTTGTGCGCCTATCGCGCTATTGGGGCGATGCCCCCGAAACCGCGTCCATTTCCGCTCTTGCTGCCGAATAAGGGTCCAGCTTATGTCCGTCCCGCCCCGTAAAATTACCTCCGATGCGCCGCGCCTGCTGACCGCCAATCGCCTGCGCGACGGCGCGGTGATTTTCTTCACCGGCAAAGATCTCGCTACCTTAACGCAAGACGGATTCGGCCCAGCCTGGTCGCTATCGATTGCTGAGGCCCCACTGTATAGTCTTGCCGAGGCCGAAGCCCTGCACGCCATCGCCGCCCAAAACCCTGCCTTGGTTGGCCCCTATCTGGTGGAAGCGGAAGCCACCGCCCACGGCCCCCGCCCGCTGGCGATGCGCGAGCGGATTCGCGGCGACGGGCCGACGGTGGCCATTCCCACCAATCCCGATAGCCTCACGCAAGCCAAGGCCGCGTAACATGGGCCAGCTTTATCGGTACGACGATTTCGACAAGGCCTTTCTGGCCGAACGCATCGCCCAGTTCCGCGGGCAGGTGGCGCGGCGCATTGCGGGCGATATAACGGAAGAGCAGTTCCGCCCCTTGCGCCTGCAAAACGGCCTCTACCTTCAGCTTCACGCCTATATGCTGCGCGTCGCCATTCCCTACGGCACGCTGGACGCTCGGCAAATGCGCGTGTTGGCGGAGGTTGCGCGCCGGTTCGATAAGGGCTACGGCCATTTCACCACGCGCCAGAACATTCAATATAATTGGGTGAAGCTGGAAGAGGCCGCCGACGCGCTGGCCCTCTTGGCCGAAGCCGATCTGCACGCTATCCAAACCAGTGGCAACTGCATTCGCAATGTGACCTCCGACCAATTCGCCGGGGTGGCTTTGGATGAAATCGAAGATCCGCGCCCCTGGGGCGAGATCATTCGGCAATGGTCCACCCTGCACCCGGAATTTGGCTTTCTGCCCCGTAAGTTTAAAATCGCCATCACGGGGGCCGAGAGCGACCGGGCGGCGGTGAAGATTCACGATATCGGCATTCGCTTGGTCAAGAACGAAGCGGGTGAAACCGGCTTCGAGATTATCGTTGGCGGCGGCCTCGGGCGTACCCCGATTATCGGCAAGGTTATTCGGGCGTTTCTGCCGAAGCGCGACCTGTTGACCTATCTTGAATCGGTTTTGCGCGTCTATAACCGCTATGGGCGGCGCGACAATATCTATAAAGCCCGCATCAAGATTCTGGTGCAGGAAATCGGGATCGAAAAAATGCGCGAGGAGGTGGAGGCGGAGTTTGCTGCGCGCAGCGCCGATCCGCTCACCCTGCCGCCCGAGTTGATCGCCAGTATCGAAAGCCATTTCGCCCCGGTGGCCTATGCGCCGCAACCGGCGGAACCGGCGGCTTATCAGTCCGCACTCGCGTCCGACACAGGCTTCGCCGCCTGGGTGAAGACGAATACCGCCGCCCATAAGGCGACCGGTTACGCCATCGTCACCGTGACGTTGAAACCGGCGGGCGGGATTCCCGGCGATGCGACCGCCGACCAGATGGACGCCCTGGCCGATCTCGCCGAACGCTATAGCGAGAATGAAATTCGCGTCACCCATGTGCAGAATCTGGTTCTGCCGCACGTCCGCAAGGCCGATCTTCCGGTGATTTATGCGGAATTGCAGCGCATCGGCTTTGCCGAAGCCCATTTGAACACCGCCGCCGATATCATCGCCTGCCCAGGGCTGGATTATTGCGCGCTGGCGAATGCCCGCTCGATCCCCATCGCGCAGGAAATCTCCGCGCGCGTGGCAAAGCCCGGGCGCTTGGAAGAGATCGGCCCCGTGCAGATCAAGATTTCCGGCTGCATCAATGCCTGCGGTCATCACCACGTCGGCCATATCGGCTTGCTCGGCGTCGATAAGAACGGCGAGGAATTTTATCAAATCACCCTTGGCGGCCACGCCGGGGACGATCCCGCCCGCAGCGCCGCCGTCGGCACTATCCTCGGCCCGTCGCTCTCGAAAGACGCGGTGGCCGATGGCATCGATAAGGTTTTTGACGCCTATCTCGCCCTGCGCGCCGCACCGGAGGAAACTTTTGTCGAGACCGTGCGCCGGGTCGGAACCACGCCATTTAAGGAGCGCGTTTATGCCGCTGGTTAATGCCGAAGGCCTGCTCGACGATCCCTATCAGGTTTTGGAAGAGGGGAGCGCACCCGCTCCGAACAGCGCGGTTCTCGTGAGCTTGGATCAATGGGATCACGTGGCCGATCACACTGGCCCGCTGGGGCTGCGCCTGCCGAATACGCTCGATCCGGCGCTGATTTCGGATAAGTTGCCGCGTCTCGCGCTGGTGGCGCTGGAGTTTCCCAAGTTTACCGATGGCCGGGCTTATAGTCAGGCGCGGCTGCTGCGGGGCCGCTACGGTTTTACCGGCGAAATCCGCGCGACGGGTGCCGTGTTGCGCGATCAACTGCTCTACATGAGCCGCTGCGGCATCAGCAGTTTCGAGATTGATCGGGCGGATGCCGCCGAGCGCATCGCCGCCGCGCTGAAAGAGTTCAGCATTGTCTATCAACCGGCGACCGACCGGCCCGACCTGTCCCCACTCCTGGGGCAGAAGTGGCGGCGCTCTTTTGCCTGAGCCCGCTGCAATGATCTGAAGCCTACCCAAACTCCCCCACCCCCGCGCTCTTGCGGGGGTTTTTTTTAGGGTGAAGCGTTTAGGACAAATCGGCCACCGCCCAGCCCGAGGCGGTTTTGATGAACCGGAGATCCAGGGTTGGGTGAAGCATTGTCAGCGGCGTTTTCACATCCAGCGTTACCGTGCAGCGATAGCCAGAGCGGCGCACGTCGTCGGTCGCTTGGCAGCCTTGTTTGCGCGCGGCCTGAACATCGATCAGCCCGGCGAAGGGTTCGAGCCCCGGCAAGAGGGCGGCCAGCGCGCGCACGTCGCGGAATTTGGTCGCAATTGCTGCTTCAAGCTCGTCCTCGGACGGCTCACGCTCCAGCACCGTACAGGCCCCGAGCAGGCTAAGCCCCGCCCATAGGGCCGCGTATCTTTTCATCATGGTATGCCTCCCTCCTCGCGTCTCCTAGCAGCGTAGCAGGGGCCGCGCCTTAAAAGCACGCTCGAAGCCGGGGCAAAAGCACCTAAAATTAACAAACCCCGCCGAAGCGGGGCCAAGAACCCAAAAAGCAACAAACCCCGCCGAAGCTGGGCCAAGAACCCAAAAAGCAACAAACCCCGCCGAAGCGGGGCCAAGAACCCAAAAAGCAACAAACCCCGCCGAAGCGGGGCCAAGAACCCAAAAAGCAACAAACCCCGCCGAAGCGGGGTTTGTCTTTGGTCGGGAGAGAGGCGAGCCCCTCTCCAATCCCATATCGCTGTGAAGCGATATTAGAAATCGACGCGGGTACGGAACGTGAAGAGCGTACCGTCGTTCTTCGTCTGACCGGACTTGAGGCCAGTCGTCTGCGATTCGGCTTCGAACTTCACGATGTCAGCCTGCAGCGACAGGCCGGGGGCCAACTGGTAGGCACCACCGATACCAACGACGTAATCGGTCGTGTCCTTGCCCGACTTAACATCGGTTTCGGTGCGGGCGTAGTTGATACCAACACCCCACGGACCGACCACATAGGTCAGGCCGAGCTGCCAGCCGATTTGATCCGTGCCCTTGGCCAGGCCGGTATCGCCGTTGTCATAGTAGTGACCGCCGAAGGTGAAGCCAGCATAGCTGACCTGTGCACCAAGGTGCCACACGGAGTAATCACCAAGGGTGCTCTTCACGGTTGCCGAAGTGTCCTTGGCATCGCCGAACTGCACGCCGCCGCCGACTTTCAGGCCAATGTCGCTGAACTTGCCGGTGTAGGCAGCGCCGAGCGAGATCAGGTCATTGTAGTTGTTGCCCGAACCGGTGATGAACTTCGAACGAGCGTTGTCACGACCAGCCGAACCCTTTTCCGGGGTGTAGCTGATACCAGCCTGGAAGCCCGAGAACACGGGGGTGTAGTAAACCACCTTCGTGTGGAACTCGCCTTCGTTGGCATGGTAATAGCTGTAGTTGCCGGTCGAGGGACCGAAAGCATAATCGGCTTGACCGATACCGACCGACGGAGCCTGAACTTCGAGGTTGGTGTCAACGGCCAGCGTGTCGCCGAGCTCAACCTTACCCCACGAACCGCCCATATAAATGAACTTCGTGTCGGCACCAACGACGTCTTGGTTGGCCTGGC
>NZ_JBILQX010000272.1:0-3446 GCF_044372965.1 Elstera sp.
CCGACCGCGCAGGTGCTCGCAGAGTACCGGCTTCCTTGGCCGTCTTTATCCACTTCCGAAGAAGGTTGGCATTGACCCCATGCTCAAGCGCAAGGCGCGATACCGACACGCCCGCCTCCAGGCAGGCGGCAACGAGACGCGCTTTCGACGCGACGGCGGCCATTACTAAAAATCCGCCTAACCAGCAGTTTCCGTTCATCGTCCTCAATCACCTGGTGTCCACCTCCGTTAAGTGGACACTTCATGCCAAAACACGATCAATTCAAAAAGGTGCTGAGAAATTCGCGCTTACGCCGGTTTGGCTATCGGCGCTTGTTCATTCTGCTGCGTCGGGAGGGGGAGACTTCCGGGATTACACGCCTTTACCGGCTTTACCGCGAGGAAGGTTTGGCGGTTCGCAAGCGGCGGGCTCGGCGCAAAGCCATTGGCACCCGTGCCCCGATCCTGGTGGCGGCCCGGCCCAACGCGCGCTGGTCGCTCGATTTTGTTCACGACCAACTGGACGGCGGGCGGCGGTTTCGGGTGCTCAACATCGTCGATGATGTAACGCGGGAATGTTTGGCTGCGGTTCCCGATACATCAATCTCCGGTCTGAGGGTCGCTCGCGAACTGACGGCGCTGGTGGCTCAGCGGGGAAAACCGGGGATGATTGTTTCCGATAATGGAACCGAACTGACCTCCAACGCCGTGCTGAAATGGGCTCAGGACACCAAGATCACATGGCACTACATTGCCCCCGGCAAACCGATGCAGAATGGGTATAGCGAGAGCTTTAACGGTCGGATGCGCGATGAGTTGCTCAATGAAACCCTATTCACCAGCATGGCTCAAGCGCGGGCCGTCATTGCGGCCTGGGTGGCCGATTATAACATCGTCCGACCGCATTCGGCATTGGGTTATCAGACACCAGCAGCGCACGCTGCAAAACTCAAAGCAATGGGGCCAGTCTCTCCGCCCGTTCCGGGCTCCGAGCCCGGCCCCATTGCCTATACCGCACCAAACGACGTAACTTTAACCCAGGCTCTACTTTCAGCCGGATGAAAGTTCCAAGGCAGGTCAGCGTAAGTCTCGAACTCGGCGAGCTTATAGGGATCGATAACATAATCGAGATAGCAGGTAATCATTGCATCCTACCAAAGTTTTGGCAGGCCGACGACCCAACTCGCCAGCGCAGCCCCGAGTAACAGCACAAGGGTAACTTGCCCAACGCGCCGCGCCCAGGGGGCGGGGTTATCGTTTGCGGCCGTTTGCCGAGGCACCTTCAAGACAATAATAGGAACGCGGGAGAGGCGCCGCGACGCCTCCCCCTTATCCTTTGCGGTGCCGTTACGGCCCCGAAGGTGGTGAATATCAGCCACGCTTCGCGAGCGGAACGAACGGGCGTTCGGCCGACCCCGTGTAAAGCTGACGCGGACGACCGATTTTCTGCCCCGGATCTTCGATCATTTCCTTCCATTGGCTGATCCAGCCAACGGTACGGGCGACGGCGAAGAGCACGGTGAACATCGAGGTCGGGAAGCCCATCGCACGCAGGATGATCCCCGAGTAGAAATCGACGTTCGGGTACAGTTTGCGTTCAACGAAATATTCGTCTTCTAGCGCAACCCGTTCCAGTTCCCGCGCCAGATCCAGCAGCGGGTCTTTAATGTTCAGCGTTTCGAGAACTTCGTAGCAGGTCTGCTGCATCACTTTAGCGCGCGGATCGTAGTTTTTATAGACCCGATGGCCAAAGCCCATGAGACGGAAGCTGTCGTTCTTGTCTTTTGCGCGCTTCACAAACTCAGGAATATTATTCTTATGGCCGATCTGCTGGAGCATGGTCAGCACGGCTTCGTTCGCACCGCCATGGGCTGGCCCCCACAGCGAAGCGATCCCGGCAGCGATACAGGCGAAGGGATTAGCGCCCGACGAGCCCGATAGTCGCACGGTCGAGGTGGAAGCATTCTGTTCGTGATCGGCGTGCAGGATCAGAATACGGTCCATCGCGCGGCTGAGAACCGGATTATTCTTCCAGGTTTCGCACGGAACGGCGAAGAGCATGCGCAGGAAGTTTTCCGAATAGGAAAGCTCATTGCTCGGGTACACCGTGGGCTGCCCGACCGAATATTTATAGGCCATTGCTGCCAGGGTCGGCATTTTGGCGATCAGGCGGTGCGCCGCGATCATCCGCTGATGCGGATCATTAATATCGGTCGAATCATGGTAGAAGGCCGACATAGCGCCGACCAACCCGCACATAACCGCCATCGGGTGGGCATCCCGACGGAAGCCGCGCAGGAAGAACTGCATCTGCTCATGCACCATCGTGTGATAGGTGATGGCGTGATCGAATTCCTGCTTTTCATTGGCGTTGGGCAATTCGCCATTCAGCAGCAGGTAGCAAACTTCCAGAAAGTCGCTCTGTTCGGCAAGATCGGCGATCTTATAGCCGCGATGCAGCAGAACGCCTTCGTCCCCATCGATATAGGTGATGGTGCTTTCACACGAACCCGTGGCCATAAAGCCCGGATCGTAGGTGAAATAGCCGAGTTGGGGGTAGAGAGCGCGGATATCAATAACTTCCGGCCCGAGCGTGCCGGGAATAACCGGAAATTCAGCCGATTTTCCCGTAGCATTATCAGTAATCGTCACCGTTTTCTTTGGTGTGTTACTCATCTCTCATCCCCTTTATATTTTGGACCTTTTCTACCGTAACCGATCGAAGCGGTACCCGTTCGTCATCGACCCTCCCCCAGGGTCTTAGGTCTTACCGCCGTTAGGCTGCTGCGGGCGCAGCAAGCGCATCGGCGATCCGTCCGCAGGCTTCGGCGGCCCCCAAAATTTCGAGCACGTCGAAAATCGGCGGCGACACCGTGCTGCCGGTGAGCGCGGCGCGGAGAGGTTGGGCGAAATCACCCAGTTTGGCGGAAGCCTGTTCCGTAAGCGCCCGGATTGTGGCTTCCAACGGGGCAGCCGTCCAGTCGCTTTGCGTCTCCAACACAATCAGGGCCTGCGACACGAGGTCTCGGTATTTTTCAACCATCGCCGCGGCTTTGGCATCGAGCGCGAGCGGGCGCGCTTTGAAGTAGAACAGAGTGCCTTCGGCCAGTTCCACGAGCGTTTTCGCGCGCGGTTGAAGGCCGGGCAGGGCGCGCAGCAGCAACGCTTCTTCCGCTTCCGTCAAGGAGCGGCCCAGTTTTTCGGCGACCAATGGAATAACGGCGGGCAGCAGATGCTCCGGCGTTGCTTCCTTCATATAGTGGCCGTTAACATTGGCGAGCTTGACGAAATCGAAGCGCGACGGGGCACGGCCGACGTCGGCAATATCGAATAAGCTAATAGCGCGCTCGGTGCTAATCACCTCTTCGTCGCCATGGCCCCAACCAAGACGCAGCAGATAGTTGCGCATCGCTTCGGGCAGATACCCCATCGCCTCATAGGCTTCGACGCCAAGCGCGCCGTGACGC
>NZ_JBILQX010000271.1:0-3446 GCF_044372965.1 Elstera sp.
CTCGGGTTAGGCCTCTCGCCGGAGCGGTTGCGGGCACAGGTTGGGGCCGATGGGGTGCTGGCGCGGCACGAGGTGGTGCGGTTGGCGCGGCAGATCGGCTTTCAGGCGTCGGATCGCAAAAGTGTTTGGAAAAGGTTAACGGGACTTCGTCTTCCGGCCCTGATCGAGCGGCGGGATGGGACGTTTTTTCTGCTCGCCAAACTCTCGGAGCGCGAGGCCTTGATCCAAGACCCGCTGGTCGGCGCGCCGCAGACGCTGAGCCGGGCCGAGTTTGAGGCGGCTTGGTCGGGTCGGGTGATCGAGGTGACGCGGCGGGAAAGCGATGCTGCGGCAACGCCGGGCTGGTTTAACGTCGGTTGGTTTTTCAGCATCGCGCGTAAATACGCCAATCTTTTCAGCGAAGTCCTGCTCGCCAGCTTTTGTTTGCAACTCTTCGGGCTGGTCTCGCCGCTGCTGTTCCAAGTGGTGATCGATAAGGTTTTGGTCCACCGCTCGCTCTCAACCCTCGACGTGCTGATTTTGGCGATGGCGGCCCTCACCCTGTTCGAGGTGCTGCTGACGGCGCTCCGAACCTACACCTTCAGCCACACGACGCGGCGGATCGACGTCGAGCTTGGCGCGAAAATGTTCCGGCATCTCATGGGGCTGCCGCTGAGCTATTTTGAGGCGCGCCGCGTGGGCGATACGGTGGCGCGGGTGCGGGAGCTTGAAGGCGTGCGCGCTTTCCTCACCGGCTCGGCGCTGACGCTTGGGATTGACCTCTTCTTCACCATCGTCTTCTTCGCGGTGATGTGGATGTATAGCCCGGTGCTGACGCTGATCGTGCTGGGCTCGCTGCCGCTCTATGTGATCGTGTCGCTTCTCGTCACGCCCATGCTGAAGAAACGCATGGAAGTCAGCTCCAAGCACCAGTCGGAAAGTCAAGCCTTTCTGGTGGAAATGGTCGGCGGCATCGAAACGGTTAAATCGATGGCGGTCGAGCCGCGCTTGCAGCGGCGCTGGGAAGAGCATCTAGCCGATCATGCCGAAAGCGCCTTCCAGTCCGGGCAATTGGCGCAATGGGCGGGCCAGGCGGTTAATTTGATCTCCAAAGGCACCACCGTGCTGCTGCTCTATGTGGGCGCGCGCGCGGTGATCGAGGGCTCGCTGTCGGTCGGCGAACTCATTGGCTTTAATATGCTGGCGGGCCGGGTGGCAGCGCCGATCCTGCGCCTGTCCCAGGTGTGGCAAGAGTTCCAGCAGATGCGCGTCTCGGTGTCGCGTTTGGCCGAAGTGATGGACAATCCCGCCGAACCCGCCAGCGCCGCGCACCGGGCTCTGCCGTCGCAGATCGAAGGCCGCATCGACATCGACCACCTCGGCTTCCGCTACCGCCCCGACGGGCCGGAAGTGCTGACCGACGTTTCCTTGAAAATCGAACCCGGTGAAATCATCGGCATCGTCGGCCCCTCGGGCTCGGGCAAGAGCACGCTCGCAAAACTCATCCAGCGCCTTCAGGTGCCGGAGAAGGGCCGCGTGCTGGTCGATGGCATGGACCTCGCCCTGATCGACCCGCAGTGGCTGCGCCGACAAATGGGCGTGGTGTTGCAAGAAAACGTGCTCTTCAACCGCTCGATCCGCGACAATATCGCCCTGGCCGAGCCCGGCGCGTCGATGGACCGGGTGATCGCCGCCGCCAAACTCGCCGGCGCGCACGAGTTCATCCTCGAACTGCCGCAGGCCTATGACACCGTCACCGGCGAGCGCGGGGCCAGCCTCTCCGGCGGGCAACGCCAGCGCCTCGCCCTGGCGCGCGCCCTGCTCACCGACCCGCGCGTCCTCATCCTCGACGAGGCCACCAGCGCGCTCGACGTTGAATCCGAGCAGATCATCCAGGCCAATATGCGCCAGATCTGCGCCGGGCGCACCGTCATCATCATCGCCCACCGCCTCACCACCGTCCGTATGGCCAGCCGCATCCTCACCCTGGAACGCGGTCGCCTGATCGAAGACGGCACCCACGAAGACCTGCTGGCCAAAGGCGGCCGCTACGCCAGCCTCTACGCCATCCAAGGCGGGCGCATGCCGGAGGGGGCAGCGTGAGGATGGCGCGCTCTCTTCTCAGGGGCTTTGCCCCCGAACCCCCAGCCAAGGGACTTGTCCCTTGGCAATCCCATTTAATTTATAATGGCTCCGGTGCTTCTCGTGCTTCTCCAAAAGCACTCGCGGATTCCCAAGGGGCCGTCGCCCCTTGGGCGGGGTCCAGGGGCAGCGCCCCTGCCAAGCCGAAAGCCGCATCATGAGCACGACACGCGATCTGACGTTTCTTCCGGCGGCGCTGGAGGTGTTGGAGCGGCCGCCGTCCCCGCTGGGGCGGGGGTTGGTGCTGGCCTTGTGTGCGCTGGTGATTGGCGGGATTGGCTGGGCGTCGGTGGCGTCGCTGGATGTGGTGGCGACGGGGACGGGGCGGATTATTCCGGCGGGGAAGGTGAAGCTGATCCAACCGGCGGATGCGGGGGTGGTGAAGGCCATTCGCGTGGTGGAAGGCCAGCGGGTGACGGCGGGCGAGGTGCTGATGGAGTTGGACCCGACCAGCGTCGAGGCGGATCTGGCGGGGCTGAGCCGGGATTATCTGCAAGCGCAACTGGATGTGGCACGGCTGACGGCACTGCTGACGCGGCCGGAGGACCCGGAGAGCGCGTTCACCGTGCCGGAAGGGGCGGATGTGAGCTATCTGCCGCAGCAGCGGGCGTTGATGCAGGCGCGGGCCGCCGAACAGGTGGCGCGGTTTGCGGCGGGGGATGCGGATCTCGCCAAACGCCAGGCGGAGCTTCAGTCGATCCAGGCGCAGATTGCCAAACTGAACGCGACGATTCCGTTGGTGCGCAAACGGGCGGAAACGCGGCGTTATCTGGCCGATAAGCAAATCGGCTCGGAAATCACCGCACTGGAAATCCAGCAGCAGTTGGTGGAGCAGGAGCGCGAACTGACCGTGCAGCAGTCGCGGTTGGTGGAAGCCCAAGCGACGCTAACGGCGACGCGGCAGGCGCGGGCGCAAATAAGGGCGGAGGTGGAGCGCACCTTGCAAACCGAGCGCGCGGACGCGGAAAAACGCCGCGCCGCGCTGCATCAAGAACTGATTAAGGCCGAGCAGCGCCGCCAGTTCCGCACGATCACGGCCCCGGTGGACGGCACGATCCAGCAGTTGGCCGTCACCACGGTCGGCGGTGTCGTCACGGCGGCGCAAGCGCTGATGGTGCTGGTGCCCGCCGATGCCGGACTGGAGGTGCAGGCGAATTTGCTGAACCGCGATATCGGCTTCGTCCACCCCGGCCAACGTGCCGTGGTGAAAGTGGAAACCTTCACCTTCACGCGCTACGGCTATCTGGAGGCGACCGTGGAGAGCGTGTCGCGCGACGCCATCGACGATCCGCGCCAAGGGCTGATCTATCAAGCCCGCCTGAAGC
>NZ_JBILQX010000079.1:0-15228 GCF_044372965.1 Elstera sp.
AAGCGCCGGGGCTCGCGCATCGAAGCCCGCCATGTGGCCGAAGTGCTGGCGGGCGATCTCTCCGCCCCCGCCATCGGCGAAGCCGAACCCCGTTAGGAGAAAGCGCAATGCACGCCACCAGTCACGCTTTCGTCGCCAATTCGAAGAAGTCCCTGAACGACGCTACCTTACGCAAAGCCCTCGGGAACATGCGCGGCGGCTTCATCAATAAGCGCGCCGCCACCATCGCTAAAGTGCCGGAATGGGAGCAGTTGCGCGATACGGGCCGCGCCATCAAAGATCATACGCTCGCCCATCTCGATTTTTATCTGGAAGCCTATGAAGCCAAAGTAACCGCCTCGGGCGGGGTGGTCCATTGGGCGCGCACCGCCGAAGAGGCCCGCCAGATCATTCTCGATATTTGCCGCTCGGTGGACGCCAAAACCGTGACCAAGGGCAAGTCGATGATCGGCGAGGAAATCGCCATCAATGATTTTCTGGAGCAAAAGGGCATCACCCCGATCGAAACCGATCTTGGGGAATATATCATCCAGCTTCGGCACGAACCACCCAGCCACATCATCGCCCCCGCCATCCATCTCACCGCCGGCCAGGTGGCCGAAACCTTCCGCAAGTCCCACACTCACCTCGACCCGGCGCGTCCCCTAGACGAGCATCGGGCCTTGCTGGAGGAAGCGCGGGCGGAGTTGCGGGCGAAATATTTCGCCGCCGACGTGGGCATTACCGGCGCAAACTTCCTGATTGCCGAAACCGGCACCAGCGTGATCGTGACCAACGAGGGCAATGGCGATCTCACCCAGCTTCTGCCGAAGGTGCATATCGCCATCGCCAGCCTGGAGAAAATCGTCCCCACGCTGGAAGACGCCACCACGCTGCTGCGCCTGCTGGCGCGCTCGGCGACGGGGCAAGAATTTTCGTCCTACACGACCTTCTCGACCGGCCCGCGCCGGGCAGAAGACCCGGATGGGCCGGAGCAATATCATGTGGTGCTGCTCGACAGTGGCCGCTCCGGTATGCTCGGGTCCGAGTTTCAGGATATGCTGCGCTGTATCCGCTGCTCGGCCTGCATGAACCATTGCCCGGTCTATAATGCCGTCGGCGGCCACGCTTATGGCTGGGTCTATCCCGGCCCGATGGGCTCGGTGCTGACCCCCACATTGATCGGCGTCGATGAAGCCGGGCATCTGCCCAATGCCTCCACCTTCTGCGGCAAGTGCGAGCAGGTGTGCCCGATGAAGATTCCGCTGCCGAAAATGATGCGCCATTGGCGCGAGCGGCAGACGGAAGCGAAACTCTCGCCCAAAGCGATGCGCTGGGGCATCGGGGCCTGGGCCTTTCTGGCCACGCGCCCGATGCTCTACCGGCTGTTCACCCGCACGGTCGCCTTCGGGCTGAAGCTTGCCGCGCGCAAAAAGGGCCGCTTCACCAGCCTGCCGCTCGCGGGCGGCTGGACGCGGGTGCGCGATATGCCCGCGCCGCAAGGCCAAACCTTCCAAGCCCTTTACGCCAAACGCCGGAGCCGCTGATGAGCACCGCCCGCGCCGATATTCTCGATTCCATCCGCCGGTCCTTGGGGCGCGGCGGGCTCGATCCCGCCACCGAAGCCGGGTTGCGCCAGCGCCTCAGCGCCCACCGCCGCCAGATCGGCCTTGCCCGCACCGACAAGGATCACGCCGAACTGGTCGATCTGTTCGAAGAAATGGCGAAGGCGCTTTCGGCGACCGTGAGCCATATCCCCAATAGCGCTGGTGTGCCCGAGGCCGTCGCCACCTATCTGGCCGAGCAGAATCTGCCCGCCCAGGCCGTCGTCGCCCCCGCCCTGCAAAGCGTGCCCTGGGCCGACCGACCCACGCTGGAGCTGCGCTTCGGCAAAGCCGTGAATGAGGATCTGGTCTCGATCACCCCCGTTATCGGGGCGGTGGCGGAAACCGGCACGCTGGTGCTCACCTCCGGCCCGGAGTCGCCGACCACCCTTAATTTCCTGCCCGACACCCATATCGCTGTCGTCAACCGCAGCCAGATCACCGGGCGCTACGAGGATGTGTGGGATAAAATCCGCGATAACGGCGCGCTGCCGCGCACGGTGAATATGATCTCCGGCCCGTCGCGCACGGGCGATATTGAACAGACCATCCAATTAGGCGCGCACGGCCCGCGTCGGCTGCATATCCTCATTCTTGACGAAGCCTAGGCGCGCACTCAGGTTAACGCCTGTCGGGGGTTTCACCCCCGATGCGCCCACCTAAGGGGCTTGCCCCTTGGGAATCCCATTTCTTTTGAAAATAGTCTGCCAAAACGATTCTCATGACGGCTTCCTCCCCCGCCCCCGGTTCCCTAAGGGCCGCCGCCCTTAGGCGGGGGTGCGGGGGCAGCGCCCCCGCCGTCTAAGCATGGCCCCGAAGAAAGAGCCTCCCGCCCCGCGCCCGCGTCGCCTGCGCGCGCTGACCGAGGCGGAGCGAACCCTGTGGCAGCAGATCACCCAGCAGATTACGCCGCTGCGCCCCGCGCCTGCGCCGAAACCCGTGGAGCCGCCGCCTGCGCCCGCGAAAGTACCGGAAGCGCCCATCGCCAGCGTCGGCGGCCCGATGCTCGCGCCTGTCAAACCGGCGGAACCCGCGCCGGTGAAGCGCAAAGGCCCACCGCCGATCAAGGTTGGCAAGCTCGATAATATCGACCGCGCCACCGCCCGGCGGTTCGCCAAGGGCGAGCGCGAGATCGATGGGGTTTTGGATTTGCACGGCATGACCCAGGCCGCCGCCCAAGATCGGCTGATCGATTTTCTGTTGGGGGCCTGGGCGCAGGGCTGGCGCTGCGTGCTAGTGATTACCGGCAAGGGCCAGGAGAAGCCCGACCATCGCCCCTGGCCGGAACCCGAATCGCGCGGTATTCTGCGCCGCGCTCTCCCGCAATGGGTGAATGAGCCGCCGTTGCGCGGCAAAATTCTCGGCATTACTTCCGCCAAACCCCAGCACGGCGGGTCGGGCGCTTTCTATCTGCTGATCCGGCGCGACCGGGACGAGACGAAACGAGGCCCGCGCCCATGACCCCCTTCGGCGAACGCTGCCGCGCCCTGCGCACGACTAAGAAGGTCTCCCTGCGCGCAATGGCCGCCGCCCTGGAAATCAGCCCCGCCTATCTCTCAGCCCTAGAGAACGGCCACCGCGGCCGCCCCTCGCGCGGGCTGGTGCGGCAAATCTGCGACTATTTCGGGCTGATCTGGGACGATGCCGAAGCCATGCAGCGCTTGGCCGACCTCTCCCACCCCCGCGTCACCATCGACACCGCCGGGCTCGACCCGCTGGCGACCGAGCTTGCCAACCGGCTGGCGGAGCGGATCGGGGAGCTCGACCGGGCGACGCTGGCGGAGATTTTGGCGCGGATTTCGAACCCGTAAATCTGAGAGTCCCAGAAAGGGGCGTGCCGAACATTCGGCTGGAGCCGTTCCGTTTACGGATAAGCGCTTATCAGGTTAAGCTGATAGCAACATGCGAAGGTGTAAAGGAGAACTCCAATGACCGAGATGACCCGCTGGACGGTTTCCGTCTCCAAAGATACCGATATCGCCGTGCGCAGTTTCCTCGCCCAGCGGGGGCTGAAAAAAGGCGATCTGTCCAAATTCATCGAAGAGGCCGTAAAATGGCGCGTGCTCGACCAGACCATGGCCGAAGCCCGCCGTAAATTTGCCGACCTGCCATCTGACGATTTGCAGGCGCTCGTCGATGAAGCAACTATTGGCGTGCGTCCAACGCCCAAGGCCGGATAAATCCGTGCGGTTCGTGCTCTGGCGCGAAAATGCGTTCGGCCTTCCTTACCCTGAGCAAGCGAAGGCCGTGAACCGGAAAGCAACCTCATAATAATCCAAAAACCCCCGAAGCCGAGGCTCCGAGGGTTCCGGTTCCCCAAGGGCTCCGGCCCTTGGGCGGGGTGCCGGGGCAGAGCCCCGGCAAAGTTACGCTGCTTTCGCCCGCGTCTTCCACAGCGACAGCAGGATCGAGCCGCCGATGAGGCTGACGGTTAGGCCCAAGGCCAGCGGCGTCGGCATTTTCCACACATCGACCAGCACCATTTTCGTGCCCACGAGGACCAGCACCAGGGCGAGACCGTATTTCAGGTACTCGAAGCGGTGGATGATGCCCGCCAGCGCGAAATAGAGGGCGCGCAGGCCGAGGATGGCAAAGACGTTGCTGGTGTAGACGATGAACGGATCGGTGGTGATCGCGAAGATCGCCGGGATCGAGTCCACCGCGAAGACGAGATCGGTGAATTCCACCAGAATCAGCGCCAGGAACAGCGGCGTCATATACAGCAGCTTATCACGGCGGACCCAGAAGGCGCGGCCTTCATAGTTTTCCGTCACGCGGAAGTGCTTGCGGCAGAAGCGAATGATCGGGTGGTTCGCGGGATCGGGCTCTTTATCGGCCGTGATCACCATTTTGATCCCGGTGATGATAAGGAAGCCACCGAACACATAGATCAGCCAATGCAGCTCCATAATCAGCGCGGTGCCCGCGAAGATCATGATGGCCCGCATCACCAGCGCGCCGAGGATACCCCAGAACAGCACGCGGTGCTGATACTGCGGCGGCACGGCGAGGCTGCCGAAAATCAGGGCGATAACGAACACATTATCGAGCGACAGGCTTTTTTCGATAAGGTAGCCGGTCAAAAACTCCAGCGCTTTGGCTTCGCCAAGGGTGAAATAAATCCCGACGTTAAACAGAAGCGCGATAGCGATATAGAAGCCGCTGAGCCGCAACGCTTCAGGGACGGAAATCGTGCGTTCTTTTTTGTTCAACACGCCCAGGTCGAACGCGAGAAGAACGAGAACAAGGGCGTTGAAGCCAAGCCACGCCCAAATAGGCATATCCATAAGAATCATCCGACTGCGGTGATGCCCGTCGGCATCAGAGCCCGGAAAAAGGCTCCGGGAGGATAATCCGACATCACGGTTGCGACCAACCGTCAGAGGGGCCCGGATCACAGGTTAGAGCGTACATGGCCCAGGCCGCCGCGCGCTTCAAGCCTCCCCTCGCGATATTTTTTTCACACGGGCGCGCGTGCATTTGAAGGCGCGTTTTGGCCGCAAACGCGGGTTGATTCGCGCCAACTGCGCCTGTTTCGCACTGCAATAGCCAGTTTTAACACACTTTTTATGTGACAGACCTGTTATGGCGATGTAACAAAACCATAACCGTCCGCGCGTAAGAGACGGCAATCACTTTCATTGGGGGAAGCTCACATGCGGTCATTTATTGCGGCGCTCAGCCTGGGTACGGTTCTCAGCGTTTCGGCGCTAGCGGCTCCGGTCGAAATTCAGTGGTGGCATGCGATGACGGGCGCGAATAACGATCGCGTCAATCAGATCGTCGAGGCGTTCAACGCTTCGCAAGCTGATTATAAGGTCGTCGCAACGTTCAAATCGAACGATTACACCGAACTGATGAACCAAACGATTGCCGCCTATCGCGCCGGCAATGCGCCGCACATCACCCAGGTGTTCGAAGTCGGCACGGCCACGATGATGGCCGCCAAGGGTGCCGTGAAGCCGGTGTTTGAGTTGATGGCCGAAGCGGGCGAAAAGTTCGATCCGAAATCCTTCCTGCCCGCCATCACTGGTTACTATTCGACCGCCGACGGCAAGATGCTGTCGATGCCGTTCAATAGCTCGACCCCGATTTTCTACTACAATAAGGATGCTTTCGCCAAAGCCGGTCTGGACCCCGAAAAGGCCCCGAAAACCTGGCCGGAAGCTTTCGATGCCGCGAAGAAAATCCGCGCCTCGGGCCACCCCTGCGGCATCACCACGGCGTGGGTGACGTGGACCCAGATGGAAGCCTTCAGCGCGTGGCACAATATTCCGTACGGCACCCAAGCCAATGGCTTCAAGGGTTTCGATACGGAGTTCAAGTTCAACAATCCGACGGTGATCAAGCACTTCGAGACGCTGAACGAAATGCAAAAGGACGGCACGTTTAAGTACGGTGGCCGCACCACGCAGCCGGAAGGCCTGTTCCTGTCGGGCGAATGCGCGATGATCGCCACCTCCTCGGGTTTCTTGGGTAATCTCGCGCGCAACGCGAAGTTCAACTTCGCCACCGGCATGCTGCCCTATTATCCGGATGTCGCCGGCGCGCCGCAAAATTCGATCATCGGCGGGGCGACCCTGTGGGTGTTAGGTGGCAAGAAGGCCGACGAGTATAAGGGCGTCGCCAAATTCTTCACGCATCTGTCGCAGCTTGACGTGCAGATCGTGAACCATCAGCAGACGGGCTATCTGCCGGTGACGATCGCCGCCTATGAAGAAACCAAAAAGTCGGGCTTCTACGAAAAGAATCCGGGCCGCGAAACGCCGATCCTGCAACTGCAGAACAAGGCCCCGACCGAAAATTCCATGGGCGTGCGCTTCGGCAATCTGCCGAAAATCCGCGACCTGATCATGGATGAAGTCGAAGCCGCCTTCGCCGGTAAAATCACCGTGAAGCAGGCGATGGATAATGCCGTTGCCAGCGGTAACGAAGAGTTGCGCCGGTTCGAGCGCACCGCGAAGAACTAAGCCTTTACATCGTCGATGGGGGCGGGAAGATCACTTCCCGCCCTTTTTTGCTTTTGACCCCGTGGGGGTATCGTGACACCAGCATCTGCCGCCCAGGCCCCGTTTTCCAATAAGCTGCTGCCGCTGCTGTTGCTGCTGCCGCAACTTCTGGTAACGCTGGTCTTTTTCTACTGGCCGTCCGTACAGGCGGTGCAGCAGTCGCTTTATATCGAAGACCCCTTCGGCCTCAGTTCCGAGTTCGCGGGCCTCGCGAATTTCACCGCGCTGTTCAAAGACGCGCGCTATGTGGATGCGTTTCTACGCAGCCTCTTTTTCAGCGCCGCTGTCTCGGCCCTCTCGCTCAGCCTATCGTTGCTGCTGGCGGTTTGTGCCGACCGGGTGGTACGGGGCGCGACGACATATAAAACGCTGCTGCTGCTGCCCTACGCTATCGCCCCGGCGCTGGCGGGCGTGACATGGATGTTCGTTGTCCATCCCTCCATCGGTATCATTGGCCGCGCCTTGATTGCCATGGGGGTCGAGTGGAACTATCTGCTGAATGGCAATCAGGCGATGGGGCTCGTCATCTTCGCCGCCGCCTGGAAGCAGATCAGCTATAATTTCATTTTCTTCCTCGCGGGGCTCCAGTCCATCCCGCACTCGCTGATGGAAGCCGCAGCGATTGATGGCGCAGGGCCCGGTAAGCGGTTCCGCGATATCGTTTTCCCGCTGCTCTCACCCACCGCCTTCTTTTTGCTGGTGGTGAATATCGTCTATGCCTTCTTCGAAACCTTCGGCGTGATCCACGCCGTCACCAGCGGCGGGCCGTCCAAATCCACCGAAATTCTGGTTTATAAGGTGTATTCCGATGGGGTTGTGGGGCTCGATATTGGCGGCTCGGCGGCGCAATCGGTCATTCTCATGGTGATCGTGATTGGGCTGACCTTCGTGCAGTTCCGCTATGTTGAACGGAAGGTGCATTACTAATGGTCGAAAACCGCCCGCTCGCCACCTTCTTCGCCCATCTGGTGCTGATTTTGGGGGTGATTATCGTCACCTTTCCGATTTTCTACACCTTCATTGCCTCCACCTACGAGGGGGCGGACGTTGCCACCGGGCGCGTTGGCCTGCTGCCGAGTAGCAACGGGGTGGAGAATTATTGGCTGGCCCTCACCGCCGGCGCCCGCTTCACGGCGCAAAACCCCGCCTGGCACATGCTAATGAACTCCGCCATCATGGCCGTGACCATTGCCGTGGGGAAAATCATCATCTCCCTGCTCTCGGCCTATGCCGTGGTCTACTTCCGTTTTCCGGGGCGGATGCTGGCCTTTTGGGCGATTTTCCTCACGCTGATGCTACCGGTGGAAGTGCGCATTCTGCCCACCTATAAGGTGATTGCGGATCTGAATATGCTCGACTCTTACGCCGGGCTCACGATTCCGCTGATCGCCTCGGCCACGGCGACACTGCTGTTCCGCCAGTTCTTCATGACCATTCCGCCCGAATTGGTAGAAGCCGCGAAGATCGATGGCGCGGGGCCGCTGAAATTTTTCCGCGATATTCTGTTGCCGCTGTCGGTGACGAATATCGCCGCGCTGTTCGTGATTTTGTTCATCTACGGCTGGAACCAGTATTTGTGGCCGCTGCTCATCACCACCTCGGGCGGGATGGATACGGTTGTCATCGGGATGAAAAAGATGATCGGCGGCGACGATACCCAAACCGATTGGGGCATTGTCATGGCCACCACCATTCTTGCCATGCTGCCGCCGATTCTCGTGATTCTCGTTATGCAGCGCTGGTTCGTTAAGGGCCTTGTGGAACAGGAGAAATAAGATGGCCCAAGTCACGCTCGATACCATTCGCAAGAGCTTCGGCGACACGCATATTCTGCACGGCATTTCCTGCGCCATCCGCGACGGCGAATTTATCGTCGTCGTCGGCCCCTCGGGCTGCGGGAAATCGACCCTGTTGCGCATCGTCGCGGGGCTCGAAACCGCCACCTCGGGCAGCATCACTATCGGCGACCGCGAGGTCAGCAAACTGGAGCCGAAAGACCGCGATATTGCGATGGTCTTCCAGAATTACGCGCTCTACCCCCACATGACCGTCGCCGATAATATGGCCTATGGCCTGAAAAATCGCGGTATGGACAAGGCCGAGATTGAAACCCGCGTGGCGCAAGCCGCCGAAATTCTGCAACTCGGCCCGTATCTTGCCCGCAAACCCAAGCAGCTTTCCGGCGGGCAGCGCCAGCGCGTCGCCATGGGCCGGGCGATTGTGCGCGAGCCCAAGCTGTTTCTATTCGACGAGCCGCTCTCGAACCTCGACGCCAAGTTGCGCGTGCAAATGCGCGTCGAGATCAAGAAGCTCCAACAGCGCCTCGGCGTTACTGCCCTCTACGTTACCCACGATCAGGTCGAAGCCATGACCATGGCCGACCGGCTGATTGTGCTGAAAGACGGGCAAGCCGAACAAATCGGCGCGCCGCTGGAGCTCTACGCCCGCCCCGAAACGATTTTCGTTGCGGGCTTCATCGGCTCCCCCGCCATGAACCTGCTGCCGGGCGAGATCACCGAGGCCGGGGCCGTCCGCCTCGCCAGCGGCCCAACCTTGGAGTTGGCTGAACCGCTGCCGGACTCGGCAGGTCGAAAGGTGCTGCTCGGGGTGCGCCCGGAACATCTCGGCGTGCGCTCGGGCGGGGCCTTCGCCGTCACCGTTGATCTGGTGGAAGCCCTCGGGGCCGACACCCTCGTCTACGCGACGCTGGCCGACGGCACCGCCTTCACCGCCCGTCTCGACGGCGCGCAGGTGGTGGCGCGCGGCGACCAACTGGCGCTCTCACCGACGCAGGCGCTGCATGTGTTCGACGCGGGGACGGGGAAGCGGGTGAACTGAGAATGTTGGTCGGGGCGCTGCCCCGACGCCCCGCTTGAGGGCCGGTTGGCCCTTAAGAATCCCGTTTTAGGGATAGCTTTCCGAAGTTCTCGGACCATTTCAGGAAAAAGTAATTGGATTCTCAGGGGCCAACCGGCCCTTGAGTGGGGTTTGGGGCAAAGCCCCATCAATATTCCCCCTACGCCGCCGCCTTCTCCTCCGGCTCGTCCGCCAAGATCGAGCGGATAAACGTCTGCACCGCGCCATCAAGCGCAGAACCATCACGCGCCACCACGCGGGCGTTACCGTGGACGCGCACCGCCGACTGGCCGGTTTCGCCCGCCGCATCGATCACTTGGCCAACGGTGCGCACCACGTCGCTGGTAGTTTCGGCGGCGACGAGGGAGTTATGGGCGATTTTGGCGGTCGCCGTTTCCTGGTGCTGCACGGCGGTCGCAATCGTGCCGCTGATCGCAGTGAGTTCGCTGATGGTGCTGTTGATCGTCGCCATCGCCCGCACGGTTTCCGCCGTTGCGGATTGAATGGCGGTGATCTGCTGGGTGATATCTTCGGTGGCGCGCGCGGTTTGGGCGGCGAGGTTTTTGACTTCGCCCGCAACCACGGCAAAGCCTTTCCCGGCATCGCCCGCGCGCGCGGCTTCAATGGTGGCATTGAGCGCCAGCAAATTCGTTTGCCCAGCAATCGACTGGATCAGTTGCACGACCTCGCCGATGCGATGCGCAGCTTCCGCCAGCACCTGTACCGTGCCGCTGGTTTCTTCCGCCGCCGCCGCGCCCTTATGGGCGATTTCGGTGGAATGGGTGACGCGCTCGGCGATATCGGCAATCGATCCACGGAGTTGATCGGTGGCCTGCGCCACATTCTTGACGTTGGCGGACGCTTGCCGCACCGCATCGGCGACCGAAACCGCCTGATGATTGGTTTGATCCGCCAGCGCCGCCATCGACCCCGCCGAACTTTCGAGATCCTGCGAGGCTTGGCGCAACCCGGTGAGTACGCCGCGCACCAGCCCTTCGAAGGATTCGGCGATTTGCAGGCGGCGCGCGCGGGCCTTTTCTTCCATCGCGTCGAGATAGGCGGTGGTCATCACGTCAAGATCGAGCATCGCTACGCGGTTGACCGCGGTGATCGCCTCGGTCAGCGTCTCGCGCTTCCAGCGGAAATGCCCGGTGAGCACTTCGATGATGCGGTTGACGACAAACACTTTGCCGCCCATGAACCAGCGCGGTTCCCACTTAATCTTAGCGAACATATGCCCCAGGGCGCGGGCTTTTTCGAAATACTCGGCATCAAAACTCGCTTGAAGCTGGGCGACCCAACTATCGACCGCGCCTTTTTTGATGCGCTGGGCGGTTTCGGGATTGGCCCCAAACGTGGCCTTGCCCGCCGGAACGCTGAGGATTTTTTGAAAATACTCCTCGATAATCCGCTCCAGATGGGGCTGAACAATCGGCAGCAGGCTCCGCAATGTCGCGCAGGTTTTCGCATCGATCCCGAGAAAGCGAAACCGCAAATCCTGCGCCTCGGCGGCGCGCATCGACTGTACGGTTGTCGACTGGGCGGTTTGGGTAAGGGGAGTGGGATCGCGCATAAGACCTCCAAGCGGCATACTTACAGCGATTATCCGCTAAATCACTCTTAAAAATCAAATGAATAGCGTGAATACGCTAGTATATTCACCCGAAAACAGAGATAAACCCTCCGCTAACTCTCGTCATTAAGAACCTTCTCTATGTGCTTGCGCGCAGTATCGTAGGCATGATCATAAACAGCGATATCTTCTACGAAATATTCAAAATAGCTTCTCTGAACGGCAATTTCGATTGGCTCCAAGCGTACTTGATTATAGCCATTATCCTTTAGTTTCCCGTCCTTGATCCAGGCATTGACCATTTCGATTGAGTGGATCTGCTGGCCATAGGTGGCATTGAACCAAAGCTCCGTTTGGAAATCCTGGATTTCCGTATAGTTTTACGGCGCGCGCCCAAGCCAAGCGTAAGCCTGCGGGCGGGCGATGAAGAGAATATCCGCGTCCACCATCTCGGACAGAATGAACTGCCGAACGTAAGCGCCGTCGATACGCTGCCGGGGCGCTTCGCTCGGACCAAAGCCATAGGCGTTAAGCCAGAGGGCATCGCGGACACTCTCAGCCGTGATCGATTCATAGACCACGCGCGGGCCGTGCGGACCTGCGCGCTCAGGTTCGACCCGAACGCCTTCTTGCCCTTCCCCCGATAGGCCGCGCGCCTGCCAAAGGGTACGCAAATAGGCCCAGCCCGCCGGATTGGCGTGGACGATTTCATACCCATCGTCAGGATCGAAGCTATTGAAGAAAATCGCAATATCGTCGGCTCGATTGAACGTATCGGCGATGTCGGCAAAGGCCGCATCGGTGCGCAACGGCACCCAGGTTTGCGCCGGCGCGACCCGATCGGCCCAGGCTTTCGTATCGCGCGGATCGAAGGGTTGGGCCCAGCGCTGCCAATATTCTTGCAACGCGGGCCGAAAAACACCCGGCAGACCTTGGGTGACGATCTTTAGCCAATTGGCAACCGGCATCGTCGGCGGAAAGGCCCGCGCGGCCTTAATCGACGCCTCAAGTTCCGTGCGCAGATCGTCGCCCTTCAGCCAGCGCGCCGCCCATTCGATCATCCCGGAGGTGCAGGAGAGAACCTGGGGCCGCAGCCCGAGCGTGCGCATCGCCTGCAAGACCCCGACACCATGGGCATTGGAGCCGCCGAGCCCCCCCAGCGCGAGCCCGATCTTCTTACCCGAGGCGTTTACCACCGTCCCCTGCACCATCCCGCGCCCCTACCCGATTCCGTCAAAGCCTATGCTTATGGTGGCAGGGCACGCGAGCCAAAACAACTTAAACCAGCAAACTTTTGACATGACGCAAAAGCTTCACCTTAGAAAGCTCTGCTAAGCCGACGGCATCGCCTCGAAATGCCGAACGAGATGGGTGAGCGCTTGGCGAAGCGCCGCTTCGGCTTGCCCCTTCGCCAGGCGTTTTTGTTCGGCCCAATCGGCGAGCGGCAACCCTAGACAGCAGACGTGAACGATCAGCGGCGATAACAGCACGGGGACCGCGCGCATCGCCGTGCGATAGGCCGCCCGCGCAATCAGCGCTTCCGGCGAGGGATGGAGCGGATCGGCCGCACCCGTGTCGCCACCAGGTCCGCCCCGCGCCCAGCTTTCAAATTCAGCCGCCGAGAAAACCTCGGCCAGATGCTCGGCGGCGGCCTGTTGATCTGGCGTTAGATCGGGCATTGTGCGGGCGCTCGCCGGGCGCGGCGGCACCTCCCGTCGCGTCCCCAAACCTGGCACGAGGCCCGCGCGCCGCCCCCCTATCTCCTCCTCAGCAACCTTCATTCCGCGCACCTGGGCCATGATTGCCTTACTGCGCAGCGAACTCCGCAACCCTCGTTGTATGACGCTCATCGGGCTCTCCTGCGCGCTTCGGTCGCGCTTTCTTGAAATGTTCTCGTTTTTGTTATGTACCATTTTGGTTGATTTCCCGTCAATCCGAAATCTTTTCTTGCACCAAAACGGAACGAGCCTATAGTGCCGGAATGGAAAATCGGCTGCGCTATTGGCGAACCCATCGCGGCCTCACGCTCGAACAATTGGCTGAAGCGGCCCAAACATCGCATCAGCAAATTATGCGCCTCGAGCGGGGCGAGCGGCGGTTGACGCTGGAGTGGATGATCAGGCTTGCCCAACCCTTGGGGGTCGAGCCGCGCGATCTGCTGCCCGAGACAGCGCCTGAAGCCGAAACTGTCAATCCTCCGGCGCGCGCCGCCTCACGCCCCTCCCCGGTCGGTCGCGCCCCGCGCGCGATGGCAAGCGGTGGCCTTGCCCCTGATCTTATTCCCGTTCGTGGGGCCGCCAGGGGGGGGCTTGAGCAGGAAATGTTTTTAGAAGACGGGCCGATCGACTATGCCCCCCGCCCGCCCTGCTTGGCCCAGGCCCGCGACGCTTATGCGCTCTATGTGGTTGGCGACAGTATGGTGCCGCGCTTTCGCCCCGGCATGCTGCTGTTCGTCAATCCCCATCGGCCCGTGCGTCGGGAAGCCGCGGTCGTCGTGATCAAACACAATTCGGTGGTGCTGATTAAGGAGTATGTTGAGCTCAAAGAGGACCGGCTGATTTTGCACCAATACAATCCTGGCTGTTTTTTAGAAATCTTGCGCAATGAAATTACCAGCTTTCACTGTGTCGTCGGCTCGGAGGAAGCATGATTATCCGTCCTTTCGTTCGTTCACGAAGCAAAGCGCTTTGACTCTCGTCATACATACGGTATTAAGTTTGAATTAAGATCAAAATCCGAAAAAGATCGGGTCGAGAGAAAACGGCGGTCCTAGGACTGCAGCGCCGACACCAGAAGGGGCGTAGGCCGGTATGAGCGACGGACAGGGTAACACAGCAGGAAAAGCCTTATCGCGGGCCGCAAGCCCGGACATGGCGAAACTCGACCATGATATCCGCACGCGCTTTGCGCGGCGGACGGGCGATATGTCGGCCTTTCTTCAGCAGTGGATTCGTCTAGACGAAGCCCAGCACATGTTTTTTAATTTTCGCGGCATTAAGGGCGAAAACTACCTGCAATTTTGCTTGGCGAATGGCGACATTGATATGGCGCTGCCGATTGCGCAAATGTGCGCTTTCTATGCCGAAAGTACAGATGCAGAAAAAGTTGCAGGCTTTCTGAACCACATCGACACAGAGAGCAATGATATTTGGCATTATCTCGCTGACAACTTGAAAGAAAGCGAGGATGACGACTCGCTCGCCATTGCTCAGCTTCTGGTTCAGCTTGAAATTGACTATTGCCGCAAAAATGATCAGGACGAAAGCCCACTGGCGCGCCTCTTGGTACCTACGCCGCGCTGGCCGTCGGTTAACTCCATGCTGCTGGCAAAGCAACTGACCATCGATGAAATCGAAGCCTCGTTCCCGTCCCATGTAACGCAGAACGAACAGATCAAAGCGGAGATTATGGCCGGCATCTTCTTCTCTGATCTTGCGGAGAATGAGGCGCGCCTATCGAGCAATATGATCTATTTCGCCACCCATTCGAAATCGGAAATGCCGGATCGCCTGTCGATTGCGCGCTCTATTTTCGATTATGCGGGCGGCAAGCGGTCCGAGACGGTTTTGATGAAGATGATCGAAACCGAACACAAGGATGTCTTTGAAAAGGCTTTGGAGTTTCTGTCCGGAATTGCCGATCAGGTCTGTAAAGCAGCGGCTAAGGGCGACAATCAACTCGCAAAAGCCCAGGCCCAGGCCTATATCTATCGCCGGATCGGTCGCAAGAATCGCATCTTCCAAGGCACGCTGATGAAGGCGGTTCTGGCCGACCGGCCCGCCTATATCTCCTCCCTGCTGCGCCTGCTGGTGAACGAGCCCGTCGTGGTCGCAAAGCAAAATGCGCGCGGTGAGACCGAACGCGAACTGCTTGTGATGGACAAAACGTCGCCTTCGCCCGCCAACCCAGCCCTGTCGCTGCTGTTGCAGCAAGATGCGCGTGGCAATCTCGCCTTCCACCAAGCCGTGATGATGAACCGGGCCGATTGCCTACGCAAACTCTTCTACGGTCTGTCTCTGGTGGATGTTCATGCGATTCTCTGCCGCATCCCGAACCGCTTCAATCTGACCGTCGCCGATCTGCTCTCGCAGCAAGCGGCGTTCCAAAAACTCTCCGCCGAGGTCAAAGCCAAGCGCATGACCATTGAAGACGCGCAGCAGTGGATGGCGCAGATCAAAACCGTGGATCGGCGCATTGTCGAGTTTCT